>NZ_JBBJZX010000128.1:0-3323 GCF_038148935.1 Streptococcus pseudopneumoniae
TTTGCAACATCTGAAGGATTACTAAAAGATGCAATCACTACAAACCATAACGGATAAACAATTAACAGGATAAGGAAAACTGCTAAACCATAGGTAACTATATCAAATAATAATTCAGAGTTTGTTTTTCTTGATTTATGAAACCATTTCACCTTGAGCACTCCTTCCTTTAAAAAAGACCCGTTCTAGTATATCTTTTTGAGAACCAGTTGACAGATAATAAAATTATTAGATTGACTACCGTGTTAAATAACCCTATAGCTGTCGAATAACTATACTGAAAGTTCACCATACCAACTTTATAAACATAGGTCGAAATTATCTCACTTCCTGCTAAATTAAGAGGATTCTGTAATAGTAACACTTTCTCAAACCCTACACTTAATAAACTACCTGCTCTTAATATTAGTAAAATCATAGCAGTAGGCAAAAGTAATGGTAATTCTATATGCCGAATTTTTTGTAACCTAGAGGCACCATCCATAGTTGCAGCCTCATAATATGTAGGATCAATTGCAGAAAGGGCTGCTAGATAAATAATACTATCCCAACCAATATGTTGCCATACATCACTCCAAACATAAACACCTGCAAAATTAGTAGGTTTTGATAAAAAATCTGGAATAGTAATTCCAACAGACTTAAATACATTCGCTAACAAACCGCTAGTAGGAGATAAAAATAAGATAATCATCCCACACATAACCATTGTAGAGATAAAATGGGGTAAGTAAGTTGTTACTTGAAATATTTTTCTAAATTTCCCAACTCTTAACTGATTACTAATGATAGCTAGTATAATAGGCAAGGGGAATCCTACTACAATACTATAAAGTGAAATTTTTAATGTATTGAACATAGTTGTCCCGAATTGGAATGATGAGAAAAATTGAGTAAAGTACTTAAATCCTACCCACTGACTAGCAAAGATACCATTGGCTGGTGAGTAGTCTTTAAATGCAATAATTAATCCCAACATGGGAATATAGGAAAATAAAATTAATAGCAATATTGAAGGAAAAAGTAATATGTATAACGGAATACTATGCTTTAATTTTATTTTATGAAGTTGAGATGCTACTTTCATTTTTTTCCTCCTATCTGATTTTCTACGATTATTTTACACCATAAAGAATTCCCTTAATATAACTTTTTGGACTAGGTTTATCAATTTTTCAGTTTTTTAATTTTAAGAACTATTACTTTTCCGACATCTTAATAAAACATATCTGTTTTGTTACATGATATCATATTTTCAAAGTGCTATAATTTTAATAGGAGACTAGTATATGAAATTAAATCACGACTTATCAAAAAAACATTCCATTCATTTTTTCTTTAAACTCCTACTTGTACTACTATTGATAAATATTTTAATCAATATTGCTATGAGTAACATAACCAGAAATTTTATTAAAAACCAAAATATAGTACACCTACGTAGTTCAATTGAAATTTATGCTGACTCTGTTAATGAGAAATTGCATTCTGTAGAACGCTTTATGTACTCAACAATAACGCATAATGAATCTTTAGAGAAATTAAATCATGTACAAACGTTTCTTGACTATCAAGAAGATCTCAAAAAAGTTCAAACTAGCTTTGCAGAGTTTGAATATCAAAATGAAACTCATATGACATTCTTATTAGAAACCGATAGTACTGATTATTTTATAAATGTCTCCAATCTTTATATTCCATATGAAGATTATCTACTGTTAAAATCAAATCTAAAATCATTGCGTAGTGATATAAGTGACCGTAAATGGAAAAATGTAACTACTAAAAACAGCGAATACTTAGTTAAATCTGTTCATTACGAAGGAAAAATCATTTATGCCGTCATATCTTCAGAAGATATCCTAAAACCTCTCAGAAAACTCAATATTGGAAATAATGGTAAACTTTCCCTAAAAGAGCCTAACAATATACCCTCCGAAAACTACCTAATTCATGCTCAAAATGAAAAAACGCATTTACCTTTCGATATTTATGTTTTAGTCGATTATGCCGAAGTCTTTAGAAATATCACACTCTTAGAAGTATTTTTGTCAGCCGTTCCTATCATTATCACAATTTTATCAATCATCATTATCCTGTATATTCGTCAATGGATGATTAAACCGATAACAAGACTCACTGAACGACTCTCTCAACTTGGGGACTCCATCCCCCCTTCTGAATTTTTTATATCTGAAGGTATACTAGAAATTGATAAGGCAAATGATAAACTTAATAAAGTAATATTTGACATGCAAGAATTAAAAATACGAGAATACCATTCACAACTAGAACTTAAGAAGATCGAACTTAATTATCTTAAGAACCAAATTCGTCCGCATTTCTACTTAAATATGTTATCAATGATTCATAGTATGCTTCAAACAAAAAACTACAAGGAAATTGAAGAATTAACTATCCTAACTTCAAATTATCTCCGTCATTTATTTATGGCTAATCAAGATTTTTCAGAACTTAAAGATGAAGTTCAGCATATTAAAGATTATTTAGAAATACAACGAATTCGATATGGAAATAGTATCTACTTTTCACTAAACTACAATGATGACCTACAAAATACTCTTGTCCCATCATTACTTTTACAAACATTTATTGAAAACACAATCAAACACGGTTTTTCATTTCAGGATTTATTCACAATTTTACTATCAATAAAAAAAGTACAAACTGAGGACTCAGATTACATTCATATTTGTATCGAGGATAATGGTCCAGGTTTCTCTGAAGAAATTTTATCAAAACTAAATCAGAAACAGTCTCTAATAACAGAAGATGGACATCATATTGGGATCACAAACACCATCGAACGTTTAAATCTTCTCTATCCTAATGACTATAGTATTGCATTTGAAAATAATGAAGAAGGTGGGGCTAAAATTCTTTTACTTATTCCATACAAGATTATAGACGGAGGTTATAATGAACATCTTATTAGTTGATGACGATCGCTTTATCATTGAAGCTTTACGAGAGAAAATAAATTGGGCTAAACTACACATTGACATTGTTTATGTTGCCTATAGCCTCACTCAAGCTCAAAATATTATTAGAGAGAATCCTATTGATCTCATGATAAGCGATATAGAAATGCCTCAAGGTAGTGGCCTCGAACTCTTATCGTGGATTAGAAATGAAAAATATGATATAAAAACAATTTTTTTAACCAATTACGCCGACTTCAACTATGCTCAAAAAGCAATTGAATTGCAAAGTTTCGAATACTATCTAAAACCTATTAATTTTGAAAAATTAGAATTTATTATTCAAAAAGCCATTAGTAAAATTGAGAATCATAACTTAAA
>NZ_JBBJZX010000129.1:0-3312 GCF_038148935.1 Streptococcus pseudopneumoniae
TAGGCTATTTCCAGTAGCTTCTCTAATAAGAAAAAGGCTGGAATTTGTGAATCCCAACCTCTTTTCAGTTATTATTTCCAGTTTAAAATAGCACTCAAGCCATAGTGATCACTAACTTGCGGACTCTTGTTACCATCAAATACGACATGTAAATTTTCCACCGCTAACTCTTTGGTAGTAAAGACATAATCGATTCGAAGGGGTTCAGTGTTCCCTTTCCAACCATCAATTTCTGGTGGAACGGTATAGCTACCGCTTTTCTCTTGAGCAACTTCAAAAGCGTCTTGTAAGCCCAATGGACTAGCTAAAATAGCTTGGTAGCCTTCCTTACCTGCTGGATTGTTGAAATCTCCAGCTAGCAAAAGCGGCTTGTTCAATTCTTTCAAGACAGCCTCAAATCGTGCCCATTCTTCTTGGAAACCTTTATCCCACCAAGAAAGGTGGACACTTGCAACTGCAAGCTCCTTACCATCAATTACAGTTTCAGCCAAGGCAACACGGCGAGTATGATAGTCTGTTGGATCATCCACATCTGAAACTAAAATTTCTCTGGCTTCAATAGGTGTTTTAGACAAGATAGCCACACCTTCGTGGTAGCGATCATAACCGATATGGTTATAGGCCCAGGTCCAGTAGTAATTTTTCCCTTGCTCTGACAACTTTTCAACCAAAAGTTTAACATAGTGGTCTTGATGAATAGGCTCAGCTGCTGGCAAAGCTTGATAAAGGTCATTAACCTCCACCTCTGGCGAAGTGATCTCCTGATTGATTTCTTGGAAACAAATCAAATCATAGTCCTTTTCAAGAATATCTTCAAGCAAAATCTGGAATTTTTCCTCTGCTTCTTTTTCCATCCAACTGTGAGTATTGAGTGTTAAAAATTTCATGCTTTTCTCCCAAAATAAGAGGTTGGAATACAGCTTCCAACCTCAAGTATATTACAATTCTACTTTAGCAACTGCTGTTTTAGCTGCAAGAGAACCTGTTTTTTCTAATTTAACTGATTTAATTGCATCACCATTTGTGAAGACAACTACTGTTGAAGTTTCACGTCCTGCTGCACGGATAGCATCCAAGTCAGCTGTGACAAGGAGATCTCCTGCTGCAACTTTTTGTCCTTCAGCAACATGAACTGTAAATGGTTTACCTTCAAGACTTACTGTGTCCAAACCAATGTGAACCAATACTTCAAGACCTGCTTCAGTCACAATACCAAGAGCATGTTTTGTTGGGAAGATGCTTGATACAGTACCTGAAACTGGAGATACGATATTTCCATTTGCTGGTTCTACTGCAAATCCATCACCCATCATTTTTTGAGCAAATACTGGATCTTTTACTTGTTCCAAAGCAACAACTTGACCGTCTGCTACTGAGTAAACTTCCTCAGTAAGACCTTTGAAGTGAACAGTGTTTTGTTGCGCTTCTGTCATTTGACTTGGAAGAGTTTCAGGAATGATTTCACCTGAATCAAGGATATCTTGGATATCAGATTTCAATACGTCAGCTTTTGGTCCGTAGATAGCTTGAACCCCTTGTCCTTTCATGACAAGCCCCATAGCTCCTTCTGCTTTCCATTGCTCTGCATTTCCTACTTTATCTGCATCTTTAACAGTTACACGAAGACGAGTCATACATGCGTCAACATCAACGATGTTTGCACGTCCACCAAGAAGGTTGATAATGTTTACAGCTTGAGAGCCTGCTGCAACTTTCACTTCGCTGCTAGATTCTTCTGAACCTTCAGCAGTTTCGTAGTTTCCGTTACGCCCTGGAGTTGCGTAGTTGAATTTTTGAATCATGAAGTTTGCGATAAAGTACATGATTACAGCAAAGAGAACAGTTACCCAAATGAAGTTAATGATATCCATACCGATACCAGCACTGATTGCAATAGGTGTACGAGTCAAGAACTCGATTGAACCGAATGAGTGCATACGTAGGTTTACGACGTCAGCCATAGCGAAGGCAGCACCTTGAACAAGTGAGTAAACAAGATACATAGGTGTTGCGACGAACATGAACATGTATTCGATTGGTTCAGTAACCCCTGTCAAGAATGTTGCAAGAGCTGTCGCAATCATCATACCTTTGTATTTGTGTTTCTTGTCAGCATCAACATTACGGTAGATAGCCACAACCACACCCATCAAGATACCGAATGAACCGATCATTTGTCCAACTTTGAAACGAGCTGGATGTACTGTATCTAACAAGTGTTGGTATTGACTAGCATCAGTACCTTTAAGGTTTACAAGGTCTGTTACCCATGCAAGCCAAAGTGGATCTTGACCAAATACTTGACTACCTTTAGCTGCACCAGTTAAGACATCATAAGTACCACCAAGAGCTGTGTAGTTCATTGGGATAGTCAACATGTGGTGAAGACCAAATGGCAAGAGCAAACGTTCCAATGTACCATACAAGAATGGTGCAAGGATTGGAGCAGTTTCTTGTGAGTTGGCAATCCAGATACCAAAGCTATTGATACCAGTTTGCACAAGTGGCCAGAAAGCAGCAAGTACAATTGCAGCAATTATTGAACGAAGAATAACTACAAATGGTACAAAACGTTTTCCGTTAAAGAATGAAAGTGCATCAGGAAGCTTACGGAAGTTATAGTATTTATTGTAAGCAGTTGCTCCAATAAAACCAGAAATAATCCCTACGAATACACCCATGTTAAGTGCTGGAGCTTCCATAACACTAATGAAGTAATCAGCAACTTTGATTGATCCACCAAAGAGAGTTGTTACCATAGCTTCTGGATTCTTCAACATGTCTCCTGATACGCCAAAGATTGTACCAGTGATACGGTTGATTAGGATAAAGGCAAGACCTGCCGCAAACGCACCACCAGCACGTTCCTTAGCCCAGCTTCCTCCAATAGCGAGGGCGAACAAGATATGAAGGTTAACGATAACCCCCCAACCGATTTGCTCTAGGACACCACCAGTAATAACGAGTGGAGCAAAGTTAGGGTTAATCATCACGATAGACTTACCGATTGAAATCATCAAACCAGCAGCCGGCATAACCGCGATAACCACCATCAAAGCCTTACCGAATTTTTGCCAAAATTCGAAAGACAAGACATTTTTGAATGTATCTTTCATCATTCAAATCTCCTTTATTTTTATTTAGGCAAACGTTTTACGAAAACGTTTGCACCTTTTATGATTTAATTATACCACTTTAATTTTTTTTGTAAAGGCTTTTACAAAAAAAATTACACTTTTTTCAAAAAATTTTCTAGTGCCAAATTTCAAGTTCAAATTAGCCATCAAGAAGTTTTCTCTGGGGGACTTCTTG
>NZ_JBBJZX010000130.1:0-3278 GCF_038148935.1 Streptococcus pseudopneumoniae
ATGTCAAGTAAGGTTTCTGGCTTTCAAGATAAAAATGGGAAACTCTTGAAAATTATGATAAAATAGTGGAAGGAAATCTATACATTGGAGAAAAACTGTGTCTGAAAAGCAAAAAATCAGCGTATTGATGTCGGTCTATATCAAGGAAAATCCGACATTTTTAAAGGATGCTATTGAGAGTGTTCAAAATCAGACCCTGAAACCGAGCGAGTTGGTTCTGGTTGAGGATGGGCCTTTGACACCTGAGCTCTATCAGGTATTAGACCAGGTGGAAGCTGAGTCTGATATTCCAGTGAAACGCTATCCTCTTGAGCAGAATCAAGGTTTGGGTCTGGCTCTTCGACAGGGTGTTTTGCAGTGTCAGTACGATATCATCGCTCGTATGGATACAGATGATATAGCTGTTCCAGACCGTTTTGAGAAACAGGTTCAGCTAATGGAGAAGGACAACCTCGACCTATTAGGTGGACATATTGCAGAGTTTATTGATAATCCTGATGAGATTGTTTCTTACCGTCGTGTTCCGACTCAACATGCAGAGATTGTAGCTTATCAAAGGATGAGAAGTGCCTTTAACCACATGACTGTCATGTTCAAGAAGGACATGGTTCTCAAGGCAGGCAACTATGAGGATGGCCTTTATATGGAGGATGACCTCCTCTGGCTCAATATGATTGCTGCAGGAGCCAAGACTGGAAATCTGGATCAAATCTTGTGTCAGGTTCGTGTCGGAGCAGGGATGTTTGAGCGTCGTGGGGGACTGCGTTACCTCAAACTCTATCGTCAAGCTCGTCAGCGTATGCTGAAGAGAGGGCAAATTTCTTACATGGAGTATACCAAGAGTGTTGCGATTCAGATGGTTGTTGCCCTTTGTCCTGGATTTGTCCGACAGTTTATTTTTATGAAACTGTTACGAAAAAGCAAGTAAAAGATTGTAGCAAATCGTAAACTAGAGAAAAAGTGTTATAATAACAATGTAATCATCCAGCTCTTTTAAGGAGGAGTAAATTTCTATGAATAAAAAACTCACAGATTATGTGATTGATCTGGTGGAAATTTTAAATAAACAACAAAAACAGGTCTTCTGGGGCATATTTGATATTTTCAGTATGATGGTTTCCATCATTGTATCTTATATTTTATTTTATGGGCTGATTAATCCAGCACCTGTTGACTACATTATCTATACGAGTTTGGCCTTCCTGTTCTATCAATTGATGATTGGATTTTGGGGGTTGAATGCTAGTATTAGTCGTTACAGCAAGATTACGGACTTTATGAAAATCTTTTTTGGTGTGACTGCTAGCAGTGTCTTGTCATATAGTATCTGCTATGCCTTCTTGCCACTCTTCTCTATCCGTTTCATCATTCTCTTTATCTTGTTGAGTACCTTCTTGATTTTATTGCCACGGATTACTTGGCAGTTAATCTACTCCAGACGCAAAAAAGGCAGTGGTGATGGGGAACACCGTCGGACCTTCTTGATTGGTGCCGGTGATGGTGGGGCTCTCTTTATGGATAGTTACCAACATCCAACCAGTGAATTAGAACTGGTCGGTATCTTGGATAAGGATTCTAAGAAAAAGGGTCAAAAACTTGGTGGTATCCCTGTTTTAGGCTCTTATGACAATTTGCCTGAATTAGCTAAACGTCATCAAATCGAGCGAGTTATCGTTGCAATTCCGTCGCTTGATCCGTCAGAGTATGAGCGTATCTTGCAGATGTGTAATAAGCTGGGTGTCAAATGTTACAAGATGCCTAAGGTTGAAACCGTTGTTCAGGGACTTCACCAAGCAGCTACTGGCTTCCAAAAAATTGATATTACGGACCTTTTAGGTCGTCAGGAAATTCGTCTTGACGAATCGCGTCTGGGTACAGAACTAACTGGAAAAACAATCTTGGTTACAGGTGCGGGTGGCTCAATCGGTTCTGAAATCTGTCGACAAGTTAGTCGCTTCAATCCTGAACGCATCGTCTTGCTCGGTCACGGGGAAAATTCAATCTACCTTGTTTATCATGAATTGATTCGCAAGTTCCAAGGGATTGATTATGTACCAGTTATCGCAGATATTCAAGACTACGACCGTCTCTTGCAAGTCTTTGAAAAGTACAAGCCAGCTATTGTTTATCATGCAGCAGCCCACAAGCACGTTCCTATGATGGAGCGCAATCCAAAAGAAGCCTTCAAAAACAATATTCGTGGAACTTACAATGTTGCTAAGGCTGTTGATGAAGCCAAAGTACCTAAGATGGTTATGATTTCGACAGATAAGGCAGTTAATCCACCAAATGTTATGGGAGCAACCAAGCGCGTGGCTGAGTTGATTGTCACTGGCTTTAACCAACGTAGCCAATCGACCTACTGTGCAGTTCGTTTTGGAAATGTTCTTGGTAGTCGTGGTAGTGTGATTCCAGTCTTTGAACGTCAGATTGCTGAAGGTGGTCCTGTAACGGTGACAGATTTCCGCATGACCCGTTACTTTATGACTATTCCAGAAGCTAGCCGTTTGGTTATCCATGCTGGTGCTTATGCCAAGGATGGGGAAGTCTTTATCCTTGATATGGGCAAACCAGTCAAGATTTATGACTTGGCTAAGAAAATGGTGCTTCTAAGTGGCCACACTGAAAGTGAAATTCCAATCGTTGAAGTTGGAATCCGTCCAGGTGAAAAACTCTACGAAGAACTCTTGGTATCAACCGAACTTGTTGATAACCAAGTTATGGATAAGATTTTCGTTGGTAAGGTCAATGTCATGCCTCTAGAAGCCATCAATCAAAAAATTGAAGAGTTCTGCACTCTCAGTGGAGATGAGTTGAAGCAGGCTATTATCGCCTTTGCTAATCAAACAACCCACGTTGAATAAAAAAGAAAAACGCATATTATCAAGTCTTGAAACCTTGGTAGTATGCGTTTTGTTATGTGTAAACTTGCTTCATTTTATTCTGATACTCAATGAAAATTAAATAGCAAACTAGGAAGCTAGCCGTAAGTTGTTCAAAGCACAGTGTTGAGGTTGCAGATATAAACTGACGTGGTTTGAAGAAATTTTCGAAGAGTATGAAATGGGGTTGTCACCCAGTCTATGTTATTGAAAATACTCCAAAACTTCTATGGGTTTGTGAGCGATATAATCAGGCTGATAGTTTAGTAGATCTGCTTGCTCTCCAAATCCCCAAGTGACGGCCAATTTCTGAATGCCTGTTTCTTGAGCTCCCAGCATATCAAACTTGGTATCTCCGATGATGATGGCTTGTTCTGGTGCTAGTTGATGTGTCTG
>NZ_JBBJZX010000131.1:0-3257 GCF_038148935.1 Streptococcus pseudopneumoniae
GTTTGTGAACAATTCAGCACTTTCGCCGTCCAATCGTAATTGTAGCGTTATACCTTCCATTTTTTTACATCCTCTCAACTATGCGGGCAAGCATTTTTGTGATATAATGGTCTAAATTGTTTAAGTCTGCGCCTGATTGCCGTCAGGTGCTTTTTTATTCTACTCAATCTTCTTATCCTTCCCTCTTTTTCTGCTATAATGTAAGCAGAAAGGAGGTAATATTATGACTGAAATTCACGCATGTCTTTGCGGAAATTGGGTGAACCTATCAGCCGACGACGATTGTGTAATGGGACCAAATATGGCTAGTCCTTACATTTGGTGGGAAGAAAATGCAGAACTCTACTCACCAATTTCTAAACCTGAAGCAAACTCGATGTACCATCAGGATTATATCTACATTCACTATCGTGGTGCTGACTATCGTATCCATCCAATCTTTATTCAAATCGTTTCTAGATAACTTTTTCTAGTCTTTTAGAAATGATTTCTAAATCTAAGTCGTCCAGTTTCAACTGGTCGGCTTTTTCATTTAAACGAGCTTCGACAACTTGGTTAATTTCAAACCATTCTCGTTTTGTAAATTGGCTTCTGAATTTTAGAAATTCGTTTATTGTTTCTTTCATACCTCTCCTAAACTATGATTTAATTCGTATTTTTTGCCTAAAAAAATAAAATCCTTTTCGACATTGTATAGTCGAGCAAGTTTGTCTAAAAGATCCATTGGAATTTTTGAACTATCATGCTCATACTTCAACAGTGTTTGTTGATGAATGTTCAGTTTATTTGCAACTTCTTTTGCAGATAAGTTATAGTTTGTTCTTATTGCTCTTAATGTCATTTTTGGCACATTCCCACCTCCTTATCTTAATTCATCCAAGCTGACTTCCAGTGCATCAGCGATTTTGCACATATTCTTAAAAGAAATACGCTCGGTTTTAATATTTCTGATTGTATTTGGACTGATACCAGCTTTTTCAGCTAATGCCTTCTGTGTCATCCCTTTTTCAATCAACAAATGCTTAAACTTCTTCCACATACATTGTTCCTTTTCCAATATATTGTGTTTCAAACATACAAAAACACTACATATTGTTATTTAATTTAGATTATGCTATAATCATTCTTGACTAGGACCTCTCACCGTTTTAGTCAAAAATTCAACAGAAAGGAGATGTAATATGGATTCTAATAAATTTATGGAAGTTGTTTCAAAACACATAGATCAAAATTTTAATTCAAACAATCAATTAGTAGAATACGTTGTATCTGAATTAAGTTCGTTAGATTTAAACCTCAATACTGAACAAACTCAACATATTGTCAACATTATTGAATATGTGTCAAAATCAACTTCTAAAAGTACCATTGTTACTTTGGTAAATTCCATGATAGAACTTGGGATTCTAAAGAGCGACAACTAATTTTCTTTGTATCCAGAGCTGTTGTTGTCAGACTTTTTGAATCTATCAGTATATCTTGAACTAATTCAGGGTCTGCCTTTACAAAGGCGGACTCTTTTTTCCCACTATACGGATATCGTCTTGGTCTCATTTCCTCACCCCCTTTCCCTTAAGCTTGATTATATTATACTACGATTTAAATCGTACGTCAATAGTTTTTTAGATTTTTTTCGTAATTTTTTCGAATTTTTTATTTACAAAATCGAAAATAAACGGTATTATATAGTAAAGAAGATAGGAGAAAAAAACATGGCAAGAGGACGAGGGAAATTAACTCCTCAAGATAAAGAGGATATGAAAGTCTTTTCCGCAAATCTTAACTCAATTTTATCTGATAGAAATTGTAAACAAGCTGAGCTATCTCGAGCGACAGGAATACCGCCTAGCACATTGACAGGGTATGTAAAAGGAACTTCTTTGCCAATCCCTGGTAATGTTCAAAAAATTGCAGATTTTTTTGGAGTACCTAAATCTGTATTAGATCCTAGATTTGTAACTAATAATTCTATGGTCGATGACCCCTCTTCTAATACTTCCTCCATCCAAACCATCTACGATCAGTTAGAAGATGATAGACAAAAGAAAGTAGTTACCTATGCCGAGAGGCAACTAAAAGAGCAGAGGAACGAAGAAGAAACGAAGATAAACGAAGTATCGGAGAAAATCATCAGACTGGACGACTACAGACAGACTACTTACCGACGTGTTACTGGGGTTGTCTCAGCTGGTAGTGGTTCGATGCAGGACGATGATTTAGATATGGAAGTTTCATTCTATGAGGATGAAATACCAGACGACTACGACGCTATCGCTTATGTCGTCGGCAACTCTATGGAGCCAAAGATAAAGAATGGTGACTACCTATTTATCAAGAATACACCTCAAGTTGACTATAACACTATCGGTATCTTCCAAGTAGACGGTGCTAACTATGTTAAGAAACTACGTCAGGGATATCTTGAAAGCTTGAATCCAGATTATGAAGATATACACCTAGACGAAAGCAACGACGTCCGAACTATCGGCGAAGTCGTGAGTATATACAGAGAAAATTAAAATAAATATGTGCAACAACTGATCCACACTAAAAGCTGATAGAGAGGTTTCATTATGAAACAAGAACGCAAAGTTTTAGGTATTTTAGCTATTATTTTTGGAGCGCTGGCTCTACTTGGCTCATGGATGCCTATCATCAATAATTTTTCATTCATTCTAGCTATTTTAGCTCTTATCTTCGGTTTAATTGGTTTTGCAGTAAATCGAAAAAGACCAAAAACACTAGCTATTATTGGGACGGTTCTAGCAGTCGTGTCTATTGCTATTGTATTAGTAACTCAAGCAATGTACGCTAAATCATTGAAAGAACTAGGTAAAAACGTTGAAGAGACTGTTAGCTCTGTAAGTTCTTCTATCGAATCATCTCAAAAAGAAGAAGATGCTAAATTTAACTGGACAAAAGAACAGTTTGATGCGCTTCAAGTTGGCGATATTATCAACTATGGAGCTGGTGGAACTAACTACGATGACGTTGCTAGTGTTCACGGAGAACCTAACAATGTAACAACTAGTTCAGTAAATGACCACGACAGCAAGACAGTATCATATACTTCTACTGGTAGTAAATACAAGAGCGTTATTCTTTCGTTTTCAAAACAAGACGACGGTTCTTTCTTGTTGACTTCTAAAGTCAGCTCAGGTCTAGAATAAAAAAGACAACAAAAAATCCCCACACTCGCAAAGTTTGGCGACTCTGAGTGTGAGGATTCAACTTTCCATCAAGCAATCAATGGAAAG
>NZ_JBBJZX010000132.1:0-3234 GCF_038148935.1 Streptococcus pseudopneumoniae
CGAAGCTGACGTGGTTTGAAGAGATTTTCGAAGAGTATTAGTCGCGGGTAAATCCAGTGGCACCCGTACGAGCAATATTGCGAATACCGTATGGTCGAATGACTCGTAATAGAGCTTCACTCTTTTCAGCATTTCCTGTCATCTGAATGGTAATCGAGCTTGGCGCTACGTCTACCACTGTTGCACGGAAAGGTTGAATAATTGCTAGAATCTCAGCTCGCTTCTCAGCTGGCGCTGACATCTTAACCAAAATCACCTCGCGCTCCAAATGAGGCTTGTCTGTAATATCTCGAATGCGAATCACATCAATCTGACGATTGAGTTGCTTGATAATTTGCTCCACTTCATCATGTGAAGCCACATCAATAATAATGGTGATACGCGATACATTCGGATCTTCTGTTGCTCCAACAGAGATGCTTTCGATATTAACCTGACGACGAGACAGGACACCGGTAAAGCGATTGAGGACTCCTGATCGATTTTGTAGTTTTGCTGTTAACATTCTACGCATGGAACTTCACCCCCAACATCTCATGATTACTCTTACCAGCTGGTACCATTGGTAACACCTGTTCCTTACGAGAAATATCTACCTCGATTAGCATAGGAACATCCTCAGTGATGACTTCAAGATCTTGAGCCAAGGTCTCAGGATTGTCAAACTTATAGTTTTTAATACCGTAAGCTTGTGCCATCAATTGGAAATCAGGAAGGGTGTCAAAGACTGACTCTGATGTTCTACCTTCATAGAAGGATTCCTGCCACTGGCGAACCATTCCAAGTGAGTGGTTGTTCAGCATAACCACCTTGATTGGCACCTTGTAAATGTTCAAAATAGCCAATTCCTGGTTGGTCATTTGGAAACCGCCATCCCCAACAAACAAGACTACTTCCTTATCTGGGTTAGCAATTTTAGCCCCGATTGCTGCTGGAATTCCAAATCCCATCGTTCCCAAACCACCTGAAGTCACTAACTGACGTTCGTTTTGGTAGGGATAATACTGAGCTGTCCACATTTGGTGTTGACCAACATCTGTTACTACAATGGCATCTCCATTCGTCAATTCACCAATTCGTTCAATAACAGCTTGTGGCTGAACCACACGCTCTTTCTTATCATAAGAACGAACGCGGTTCTTGTCTTTAGTGACTTTTTCAATCCATTTTTCAGTATTGTTATGAACTGTCGGTTCAGCCAGCAACATTTGCAAGGCTTTCTTAGCATCTCCAACTACCGGAATATCCGCACTGATAATCTTTCCGATCTCGGCTGGGTCAATATCAATGTGGGCAACCTTAGCATTCTTAGCAAAAGTCTTTGGATTTCCTGTTAAACGGTCATCAAAACGAGAGCCAATACTAATCATAAAGTCCGTCTCTGTCATGGCAATATTCGCTGCGAAAGAACCGTGCATCCCCCCCATTCCAAGGAAGAGTGGGTGACTCGTTGCAATCGTACCTTGACCCAAAAGGCTGGTTACCACTGGAATTTGATAGCGTTCTGCAAATTCATTTAGTTCCGCAGCAGCTTCAGCATAACTAATCCCACCACCAGCTAACAAGACTGGCTTTTTAGCCTTGGATAATTGCTTCAAGATTTTCTTGATTTGCATATCATTTGGCTCAAGAGTCGGCTGATAGCTTGGTAGATTGACTTCTGGTGAATAGATAAAGTCTGTTTCTAAAGCAGATACGTCTTTAGGTAGGTCAATGACAACTGGCCCTGGACGGCCTGTAGTTGCGATATGGACAGCTTCCGTAATGATACGCGGAATATCAGCTGTCTCACGAACTTGGTAATTGTATTTAGTGATTGGCATGGTAATTCCCACGATGTCTGCCTCCTGAAAGGCATCTTTCCCAATCCCTGCTCGCCCTACCTGACCTGTAAAGACCAAAAGAGGAACACTATCACTCATGGCATCCGCAATCCCTGTAATGGCATTTGTTGCTCCCGGTCCGCTAGTGACGACGGCAACACCCAACTTTCCAGTTGATTTGGCATAACCTTCAGCTTCATGCAAACAACCTTGCTCATGGCGCCCTAGAATGTGGCGAATGCCTTTAAAATTATATATCGCATCATAAAAAGGCAAGACTGCACCACCAGGATAACCAAAGATGGTATCAATTCCTAAATCACGAAGTGTTTCCAAAACTAGGTCCGACCCCGTCTTAGGAGATTCTAAACTGATTTTCTCCATTGTTCCCCTTTCTTTCCTCTTAAAAATAACTTGTTACTATCATACCATTTTTTCAAAAATTTTCAAGAGAAAAGAAGAAATTTTCTGAATTTTCTATTTTAATGTTTATTTATGAATGTTATTTTTGTTTTTATTAAAAAAAGATACCGATTTCATTTACTAAAAAAGAAAAAAGAACTGATTTCTCAGTCCTTTATTAATCTTATTCTACACTAAATAGGTATGGGTAAACAGGTTGTTGACCTTGGTGAATCTCGACTTCAACGTCTTCGAATTCTTCTGCGATTTCTTGAGCAATTTCATTTGCAAGTTCTTCGCTTCCGTCTTCACCGATATAGAAGGTTACAATCTCACTATCTTCATCTAGCATATGTTTCAATGTTTCTATCAAGGTTTGGTGCATGTCAGGGTTTGACACGAGAATTTTCCCATCCACCATACCAAGATTATCATTTTCATGGATTTCTAAGCCATCAATGGTTGTATCACGCACAGCTGTTGTGACGCTTCCACTAACGACATCGCTAAGAGCAGCAGTCATACGCTCTTGGTTTTCTTCGATGGGCTTGCTTGGATCAAAGGCGAGAAGACTTGTCAAACCTTGTGGCAAAGTACGAGCTTCCACCACTACTGCTGGTTGATCCAAAACTTCTGCTGCAGATTGAGCTGCCATGAAGATGTTTTTGTTGTTTGGCAGGAAGATGATGTTACGAGCATTGACCTGTTCAACAGCCTTGATAAAGTCTTCTGTTGAAGGGTTCATAGTTTGACCGCCTTCGATAACATAATCCACACCTTGAGAACGGAAGATATCTGCTAGACCTTTACCAGCCACTACAGCAATCAAAGCATACTCTTTTTCTTCAGCTGGTTTGCTAACTTGAGCAGCTTCTTTCTCAACCTGTGCTTCGTGTTGGTTCCGCATATTGTCAACTTTTACCTTGACCAAGCTACCATATTTGAGACCTTCTTGCATAACAAGTCCTGGATCTTCTGTATGGACATGGACTTTGACAATTTCATCATC
>NZ_JBBJZX010000133.1:0-3128 GCF_038148935.1 Streptococcus pseudopneumoniae
CTCGCTCTTTTATTTCTAGGCTCGGGAAAAAATGATTTACAAAATCATTTTTTTCTGCTATACTATCCTAAGCAAAGGTTTTTAATGTCATCCCGTGAGGTGACGAAGACGCAGAAATATTTGAAACTCTTTAAAATCTAAATTTTAAAGAAGTCTTACTCTGAGGGCCTATTGCTGTAAAATAATGGGCTCTTTTTTGATGCCCAAAAGTGAGGTTTATATGAAACAAGAATCAACTGTTGATTTGTTACTAGACGTTGACCAACGTCCTTCGGCTGGAAAAGGAATTCTCCTTAGCTTCCAACACGTTTTCGCCATGTTTGGTGCGACCATCTTGGTACCATTGATTTTGGGAATGCCTGTATCCGTTGCCCTTTTTGCTTCAGGTGTTGGAACACTCATCTACATGATTTCAACTGGTTTTAAAGTTCCAGTTTATCTAGGTTCTTCATTTGCCTTTATCACAGCTATGTCACTGGCTATGAAAGAAATGGGTGGTGATGTATCTGCTGCTCAAACAGGGGTTATCTTGACTGGTTTGGTCTATGTCCTTGTTGCTACCAGCATCCGATTTGTAGGAACAAAATGGATTGATAAACTCTTGCCACCAATCATTATCGGTCCTATGATCATCGTTATCGGTCTTGGACTTGCAGGTTCAGCTGTTACCAATGCTGGTCTTGTAGCAGACGGGAATTGGAAAAATGCTCTTGTAGCAGTTGTTACTTTCTTGATTGCTGCCTTTATCAATACAAAGGGAAAAGGCTTCCTACGAATCATTCCATTCCTATTTGCCATTATCGGTGGTTACCTCTTCGCACTAACTCTTGGCTTAGTTGACTTTACACCAGTTCTTAAAGCCAACTGGTTCGAAATTCCTGGTTTCTACTTGCCATTTAGCACAGGTGGTGCCTTTAAAGAGTACAATCTTTACTTTGGGCCAGAAACCATCGCTATCTTGCCAATCGCTATCGTAACAATTTCTGAACACATCGGAGACCATACTGTTTTGGGTCAAATCTGTGGCCGTCAATTCTTGAAAGAACCAGGTCTTCACCGTACTCTTCTTGGTGACGGTATCGCAACTTCTGTTTCTGCCTTCCTTGGTGGACCAGCCAATACAACTTACGGAGAAAATACAGGGGTTATTGGTATGACTCGTATCGCTTCTGTCTCAGTTATCCGTAACGCTGCCTTCATCGCGATTGCCCTTAGCTTCCTTGGTAAATTCACTGCCTTGATTTCAACTATTCCAAACGCTGTACTTGGTGGTATGTCAATCCTTCTCTATGGAGTTATCGCAAGTAATGGTTTGAAAGTCTTGATCAAAGAACGTGTGGATTTTGGGCAAATGCGTAACCTCATCATCGCAAGTGCTATGTTAGTCCTTGGACTTGGAGGAGCTATCCTTAAACTCGGTCCAGTTACCCTTTCAGGTACTGCCCTATCAGCCATGACAGGAATCATCTTGAACTTAATCTTGCCATACGAAAATAAAGACTAAAAGCCTAAATACACCTAATCCACTCAGACAACTGAGTGGATTTTTCGCATATCATAATAAAAGTATCTTAACAAAATTATTAAAATCAAAAACGCATAATATCAAGTGTTCATAAACCTTGATACTATGCATTTTGTTATAATATTTGCTTTATTTGGCTCAATCTCTTGTCTTACTTGCGTTTCTTCTTCGCTTTCTTCATTTTATTCGCCATGCGTTTCATGGACTGTTTCATAGCAAATTCACCGATTTTACCTTTGAGTCCGCCACCAAACATTTGGCTCATATCTGGCATTCCTGCCCCTCCGAGAGCTGACAGGTCAGGCATGCCACCTTGTCCCATCATGCCTTCAAGGGCAGACATATCCATCCCTCCCATATTTGGCATATTTTTAGGAAGATTATTTGGATTGATTCCCATTTGCTTCATCATCTTGTTCATGTCGCCAGACATAACACCCTGCATGAGCTGTTTAGCCTGGTTAAAGTCCTTAATGAATTTATTAACTTCGACAAAGGTATTTCCAGAACCAGTAGCGATACGACGGCGACGGCTTGGATTTAACAAATCTGGATTTTCACGTTCTTCAGGTGTCATGGAAGACACAATGGCACGTTTACGAGCAATCTGACGCTCATCTACCTTCATGTTTTGAAGGGCTGGGTTGTTAGCCATACCTGGAATCATCTTGAGCAAGTCTTCCATTGGCCCCATGTTTTGCACCTGATCCAACTGATCGATGAAATCATTGAAATCAAAGGTGTTTTCACGCATCTTCTCAGCCATTTCAAGGGCTTTTTGCTCATCGTATTCCTGAGAAGCTTTCTCAATCAGAGTGAGCATATCCCCCATGCCAAGGATACGACTAGACATGCGGTCTGGGTGGAAGGTTTCAATGTCCGTAATCTTTTCACCTGTACCAGTGAACTTAATTGGTTTTCCAGTAATGTGACGAACAGATAGGGCCGCACCACCACGAGTATCACCATCAATCTTAGTAAGGATAACCCCTGTCACTTCCAACTGAGCATTAAACTCACGCGCAACATTAGCCGCTTCTTGACCAATCATAGCATCAACTACGAGCAGAATTTCGTTTGGTTGAGCCAGTGCTTTCACGTCACGAAGCTCATTCATGAGAAGCTCATCAATCTGCAAACGACCTGCTGTATCAATCAAAACATAGTCGTTGTGATTGGCCTGGGCTTGCTCTAGACCTTGACGTACAATCTCAACAGCTGGAACTTCTGTCCCAAGTGCAAAAACAGGCACATCAATCTGTTGCCCTAGTGTCTTCAGCTGATCAATGGCCGCAGGACGATAAATATCCGCCGCAATCATCAAAGGACGAGCATTTTCTTCTTTCTTGAGTTTGTTGGCCAATTTACCAGCAAAAGTTGTTTTACCAGCCCCCTGCAAACCGACCATCATGACGATTGTAGGAATCTTAGGTGACTTGATAATTTCTGCCGTATCAGAACCCAAAACAGCCGTCAATTCCTCATCAACGATTTTAATAATTTGTTGCGCAGGATTAAGGGTATCAATGACCTCATGCCCGACTGCACGCTCACGAACTTTCTTGATAAAGTCCTTTACAACAGGCAAGGCAACGTCGGCCTC
>NZ_JBBJZX010000134.1:0-3095 GCF_038148935.1 Streptococcus pseudopneumoniae
GTCAGTAACATATCTACGGCAAGGCGACGTTGACGCGGTTTGAAGAGATTTTCGAAGAGTATTATTCGAAAGTATCTCAGTGATTTCCTCATCTATAAGCAAAAAACTTGAAAAAAGTGGATGTTTGCGTTATCATTTTCATATAGAAAGAAAAAGAGGTATTACAGATGGCTATTATCTTACCAGATCTTCCATATGCATACGATGCTTTGGAACCATACATCGATGCGGAAACAATGCACTTGCACCATGACAAACACCATCAAACTTATGTCAACAATGCCAATGCAGCTTTAGAAAAACACCCTGAAATCGGTGAAGACCTTGAAGCCTTGCTTGCTGATGTAGAATCTATCCCAGCTGATATCCGTCAAGCACTTATCAACAATGGTGGCGGACACTTGAACCACGCTCTTTTCTGGGAATTGATGACTCCCGAGAAAACAGCTCCTTCAGCAGAACTGGCAGCAGCAATCGATGCAACATTTGGTTCATTTGAAGAATTCCAAGCAGCCTTCACTGCAGCAGCAACAACTCGTTTTGGTTCAGGTTGGGCATGGTTGGTTGTCAACAAAGAAGGGAAACTTGAAGTGACTTCAACAGCAAACCAAGACACACCAATCTCAGAAGGTAAAAAACCAATCTTAGGCTTGGACGTTTGGGAACATGCTTACTATGTGAAATACCGCAACGTGCGTCCTGACTACATCAAAGCTTTCTTCTCAGTGATCAACTGGAACAAAGTAGATGAATTGTACGCAGCTGCTAAATAATGATAGTTGGAGGGAAGAATTGTTCTTCTCTTTTTAAGGTTATATTATTTTGGTCTGACAAAATCGTCAGACTTTTTTCATTTTTATGAGAAACGTGCTAACTGCTAGAAATTATGGTAGAATAAAGTACTAAGTAATCGTGGAAAAAGGATATCTATGCGAAAAGAAATTGCACCTGAATTATACAACTATAACAAGTTTCCTGGTCCTGAGTTTCATTTACATGGGGACAAGGTAGAAACGGAAGGGATAGCTTTTTCCTTGGTGGAAAACATCAAGGATGCCTTCGATGTGACGGCTTTTAATCAGCGTTTTTCAGAAGTCTTAACCAAGTTTGATTATATCGTGGGAGATTGGAGCAACGAACAGCTTCGCCTACGAGGTTTTTACAAGGATGATCGAACAGAAGAAAAAATTGAAAAAATCAGTCGTTTACAAGACTACCTTTTAGAGTATTGTAGTTACGGTTGTGCCTATTTTGTCCTGGAAAATGAAGATCCTAAGCGAGCATCATTTGACAAGAAAATGCGTAAGAAGGAAGAAGAAACATCTTCTAAAAAAGGAAAGAAACCGGTTCAAACCAAACGAAAACCGAATGCAGATAAGAAAAATAGACGTCGTCAGAAAGATCAGCATTCTCAGAAAGAGGACAAGGGACAACGTCATTTTGTCATTCGTCAGAAGTGAGTAGAGAATAAGGAGAAAAAATGAAACCGTCAATTTATAGTTTAACACGTCAAACCATGCAGGAATGGGTTTTGGAGCAGGGAGAAAAGAAATTCCGTGCAGATCAAATCTGGGAATGGCTTTACCGTAAACGTGTCCAGTCATTTGAAGAGATGACCAACCTTTCCAAGGATTTGATTGCTAAGCTTAATGATCAGTTTGTTGTCAATCCCTTGAAACAGCGTATCGTGCAAGAGTCTGCTGATGGGACAGTTAAATATCTTTTTGAATTGCCAGATGGAATGCTGATTGAGACAGTACTTATGCGTCAACACTACGGTTTATCTGTCTGTGTGACCACTCAGGTTGGCTGTAATATCGGTTGTACCTTCTGTGCTTCTGGTTTGATCAAGAAACAACGTGACCTCAATAACGGTGAAATCGTAGCGCAAATCATGCTGGTTCAGAAATACTTTGATGAGCGTGGTCAGGATGAACGCGTCAGCCATATCGTTGTCATGGGAATCGGTGAGCCCTTTGATAACTACAACAATGTCTTGAATTTCGTTCGTACCATCAATGATGACAAGGGAATGGCCATCGGTGCTCGTCACATCACGGTTTCAACCTCAGGTTTGGCTCATAAAATTCGTGATTTTGCTAATGAAGGAGTTCAGGTCAATCTTGCCGTTTCCCTTCATGCACCTAACAATGAATTGCGCTCAAGCATCATGAAGATTAACCGTGCCTTTCCGATTGAAAAACTCTTTGCTGCTATTGAGTACTACATCGAAACAACCAATCGTCGTGTGACCTTTGAGTATATCATGCTCAATGAAGTCAACGACGGTGTAGAACAAGCCTTGGAATTGGCTGAATTGCTCAAGAACATCAAGAAATTGTCTTATGTAAACTTGATTCCTTACAACCCAGTTAGTGAGCATGACCAATATAGCCGTAGTCCTAAAGAGCGCGTCCTTGCCTTCTATGATACGCTTAAGAAAAAAGGAGTCAACTGTGTGGTTCGTCAAGAACATGGTACAGATATTGATGCAGCTTGTGGACAATTGCGCTCTAATACAATGAAACGTGACCGCCAGAAAGCAGTCGCAGCAGTCAATCCTTAATGATGAAGAAGAGTTATAATCATGTTTTGGTCTGGGGAGTTATTTTCTATAGCATTTGCATTGTCTATTTTTGCTTTACTCCTCAAGAACATTCTCCCGTGGGAGTGGAAACTCCAGGTATTCAGCATCTTGGACGCCTGGTTTTTCTTTTGACTCCTTTCAATTCTCTCTGGAAACTAGGTGAAGTGAGTGACATTGGACAATTATATTGGATTTTTCTACAAAATATCCTCAATGTCTTCTTGCTTTTTCCTCTAATGTTCCAACTCCTTTATCTCTTTCCAAACTTAAGGAAAACAAAAAGAGTTCTTCTTTTCAGTTTTCTAGTGAGTCTTGGAATTGAGTGTACGCAGTTAGTCTTGGACCTTTTCTTTGATTTCAATCGGGTCTTTGAGATTGATGATTTGTGGACCAATACCTTGGGTGGCTATCTGGCTTGGCTACTTTATAAACGATTACATAATACTCAATGAAAATCAAAGAGCAAACTAGGAAGCTAGTTGCAGGTTGCTCAAAGCACTGCTTTGAG
>NZ_JBBJZX010000135.1:0-3051 GCF_038148935.1 Streptococcus pseudopneumoniae
GCATTTGGTACCCTTGGTTTGAAAATCTTGGCAAGTAAGGAAGCTAAAAAAGGTTATTCTAAAGCTTTGGCTAAGGCTTACAAGTTGAAAGACGGGCTAGACGCATCTGTTTCTGTTGTGAAGCAACATGGAGACGATGTCTTGCAAGATGCCAAATATTTGTACGAGCAAGAGAAAAAAGAAGAGCAATTAGATAGCCTTATAGGAGAATAATATGTCTTTTAAAGTGCTACATAGAGGATACCAACATATCCGACTATCATCTTCTTTTTCACTCACCTTGGATATTCAAGACTATCTTCGTTCCTTGGCGAGAGATGAAAAGGGGATTGAGTCTATCCAGTTTTACATGGATCAACAGCACTTTACTCTACGTATAAAAGAAGGCTTTTCTGTATTAGATAATGCAGAAGCCTTTTTAAAAAGAATTGATAAAGGGAATGTTTCTGAGTTGATGACTCTTCCCATTCGTAGAGAAGAGAGTGCTTATTCTATAGTTTCAGGTGCAGCGATTAAGCGTATACTTTTTCGTAGTTTTGTGCCGTATCCTATTCGCTATATATGGACTTGTTATCAGGCTTTTGGTTATATTAGAGAAGCCTATCAAACACTAGCGCGTAAGGAACTAACGATGGAGGTTTTGGACTGTTCGGCGATTTTATTGTCCTTGTTTATGAACCAATCTAAGACAGCTAGCAATATCATGTTTATGCTTGATTTGGGGAATCATTTAGATCAGTGGTCCTTGAAAAAAACTGCAACAGATTTAGAACAGAGTCTTCTTGCAAAAGAGAGCGATGTATTCTTAGTACAGGGCGATACGGTCGTTAGTATCAAGAGTTCCGACGTTCAAATAGGAGATGTCTTGGTCCTATCTCAAGGAAATGAAATTCTGTTTGATGGACAAGTAGTTTCAGGTTTAGGTATGGTCAACGAAAGTTCCTTGACGGGAGAGAGTTTTCCAGTTGAAAAAAGAGAGTCTGATTCGGTTTGTGCAAACACAGTCTTGGAGACTGGGGAGCTACGCATTCGTGTAACCGATAATCAGATGAACAGCCGTATTTTACAGCTGATTGAGTTGATGAAGAAATCTGAAGAAAACAAGAAAACGAAACAACGCTATTTCATCAAGATGGCGGACAAGGTCGTCAAATATAATTTCTTGGGGGCTGGGCTGACTTACCTATTGACAGGTTCTTTTTCGAAGGCTATTTCTTTCCTATTGGTCGATTTCTCCTGCGCTTTGAAAATCTCTACTCCTGTAGCTTATTTGACAGCTATCAAGGAGGGGTTGAATCGTGAAATGGTGATTAAGGATGGGGATGTTCTGGAGAAATATCTGGAAGTTGATACTTTCTTGTTTGATAAGACGGGAACAATCACAACTAGCTATCCGATAGTTGAAAAGGTGTTACCTTTTGGGGACTATAGTGAGGAAGATATTCTCAGAATCAGTGCCTGTCTTGAGGAACACATTTATCATCCTATTGCTAATGCCATCGTCAAGCAAGCCGAGATAGAGGGAATTGAACATGAGGAAATGCATGGGAAACTCCAATATATCGCAAGCAAGGGGATTAAATCTCATATAGATGGGCAACCAGTTCTTATTGGGAATTATGTCTTGATGCAGGATGAACAGATTCATATCAGTTCAGAACAACATGCTTTAATTGAAGAGTACAAGAGTCACTACAATCTCTTATTCTTGGCTTATCAGAATGAATTGATTGGAATGTTCTGTATTCATACTCCTTTGAGAAAAGAAGCAAAAGCAGCCTTGGAGAAACTTAAGGCACAAGGGAAAAAATTGATTCTGGCAACAGGGGACACCTTGGTTAGAACAGAGGAATTAGTCAAAGATTTGCCCTTTGATCAGGTCTATACAGACTTGAAACCTGATGGGAAATTTGAGTTAGTAGAGGAACTGCAGAAAGCAGGTCACACTATTTTGATGGTTGGGGATGGGTTGAATGACTCAGCTGCTCTAACCCTATCAGATATCGGTGTGGTGATGAATGAGAGTGCAGATATTTCTAAGCAGATGAGCGATATCTTATTGTTAGATAATCGTTTGGATTTCTTCCAAGAGTTGGATTGGCTATCATCATCTTTGCAAACACTCATCAAGAAGAATATTCAAGATACCGTTGTCGTAAATAGTAGTTTGATTGGCTTTGGCTTGTTTAATTGGCTCAGTCCTTCAAATCTCTCTATCTTACATAATCTAACAACCTTACGCATAGTCCTGCGTAGCCTGTCTATTAAGGCTAGATAGATGTGATTATCAACAACAAAAAGGAGTTACCTTTCTCGAGGGCAACTCCTTTTTTCTATAGGTAAATGTTGAACAGTTTAGTAAGTCAGTACAAAGTATTTTTTCTTCCCGCG
Organism: Streptococcus pseudopneumoniae; assembly: GCF_038148935.1. GTDB lineage: Bacteria > Bacillota > Bacilli > Lactobacillales > Streptococcaceae > Streptococcus > Streptococcus pseudopneumoniae_U. The sequence goes on from NZ_JBBJZX010000135.1 coordinate 2,392, forward strand.
ACGGATAACAGTCAGTTCGTTCTCAAGCTTATCTGCGTCGTTCAAGACATAGTCAAGGTCTTGGATACGGTCGCCGTTTACGTAGATAGCTCCGTTTTGGACATCTTCACGGGCTTGACGTTTTGAGTTAACCACACCAGATGACACGAGCAGTTCCACGATATTGTGATTTTCATCTACTTGTACTTGGTAGTTTGGCACACCACGAAGTCCTTGTTTGAGCTCTTTGACAGAAAGGTTTTTGATGTTTCCTGCAAAGAGTTGCTCAGTGATGTTGAGGGCTTCTTTGTAAGCTTCTTCTCCGTGAACAAGTGTAACGACTTCACGAGCCAAGACTTTTTGTGCCAAGCGTTCGTGTGGAGCTGCTTCAAATTGTTTACGGATGTCTTCAATCTCATCAAGTGACAAGAAAGTAAAGATCTTCAAGAAGCGAACAGCGTCTGCATCCATAACGTTCATCCAAAATTGGTACATTTCGTATGGGGAAGTCTTTTCAGGATTGAGCCAGACTGCGTTTCCTTCTGATTTACCAAATTTCTTACCAGTTGCATCTGTGATCAATGGAACGGTGATAACGTGTCCAGTTTTGTCAGCCTTACGACGAAGCAATTCGGTACCAGCTGTCATATTTCCCCACTGGTCAGAACCACCGATTTGAAG
>NZ_JBBJZX010000136.1:0-3005 GCF_038148935.1 Streptococcus pseudopneumoniae
GCTTTTACGAGTCTAGGTGCAGATAGTAATGCCTTTACAAGCTTTACAAAAACAAACTATCTTTTTTCAGCAACGGATTATCTCTTAGAGAATTTAGACTTACTTGATGAATTGGTAACATCAGCACACTTTACTGAAGATTCCATTTTGAGAGAGCAGGATATTATCCAGCAAGAACGAGAAATGTATCAAGATGATCCAGATTCGTGTTTATTCTTTTCAACCTTAGCGAATTTATATCCTGGCACACCTTTAGCAACGGATATAGTTGGAAGTGAGGAGTCCATTTCCCAAATCCATCTAACGAATTTGCAAGAAAATTTTACAAAGTTTTACAAACCTGTAAACATGTCTCTGTTTTTAGTTGGCAATTTTGATGTGGATCAAGTACAGGACTATTTTGAAAGAAAAGAATTGAAAGATTTAGATGTTCAGGAAGTAGCAAGAGAAAAGTTGCTTTTACAAGATGTAAAACCAACAGATAGTATGAGAATGGAAGTATCTTCTCCCAAACTAGCGATTGGAGTTAGAGGTAAGCGAGGAGTTTCTGAGGCGGATTGCTATCGACATCATATTTTATTAAAATTATTGTTTGCAATGATGTTTGGTTGGACTTCGGATCGTTTTCAAAAGTTATATGAATCAGGTAAAATAGATGCGTCCCTATCTCTTGAAATTGAAGTAACAAGTCGCTTTCATTTTGTTATGTTGACAATGGATACGAAAGAGCCAGTTGCTTTATCTCATCAATTTAGGAAGGCCATTCGTAATTTTACAAAGGATTTAGATATTACAGAGGAACATTTAGATATTATCAAAAGAGAGATGTTTGGCGAATTTTTCAGTAGCATGAACTCTCTTGAATTGCTTGCAACGCAATATGATGCTTTTGAACATGGTGAGACAATTTTTGATTTACCAAAGATTTTACAGGAAATTACTTTAGAGGATGTCCTTGATGCTGGACATCATTTAATAGATGATGGTGACATAGTTGATTTTACAATATTCCCATCGTAGTAACCTATCATAATAGACACTAGAAAGAAGGGATGACAAGTATGAGGAAAAAAACAATTGGTGAGGTTTTACGATTAGCTAGAATCAATCAGGGATTGAGTTTAGATGAATTGCAGAAAAAGACAGAAATCCAGTTAGATATGTTGGAAGCAATGGAAGCAGACGATTTCGATCAACTTCCAAGTCCTTTTTACACGCGTTCTTTCTTGAGAAAATATGCATGGGCTGTTGAGTTAGATGACCAAATTGTCTTGGATGCTTATGATTCTGGGAGTATGATTACTTATGAGGAAGTAGATGTTGATGAAAACGAGTTGACAGGTCGTAGACGTTCAAGTAAGAAAAAGAAGAAAAAAACATCATTTTTACCTTTATTCTATTTTATCCTTTTTGCTTTATCGATTTTAATTTTTGTGACCTATTATGTTTGGAACTATATTCAAACTCAACCAGAGGGGCCTTCTCTTTCTAATTACAGTGTGGTTCAATCAACAAGTTCAATAAGTTCAACTAGCTCTGTTCCTCACTCCTCAAGTAGTAGTTCATCTAGCAGTTCTTCTAGTGTAGAATCAGCTATAAGTGTATCAGGCGAAGGAAATCATGTAGAAATCGCTTATAAGACAGGTAAGGAGACAGTTAAATTGCAATTGGCAGTTTCAGATGTTACAAGTTGGGTCAGCGTTTCAGAAAGCGAACTTGAGGGCGGTGTGACCTTATCACCGGATAATAAAAGTGCAGAAGCAACAGTTGCAACTAAAAGTCCTGTAACCATTACATTAGGTGTTGTAAAAGGTGTTACTTTGACAGTAGATAATCAGACTGTTGATTTATCGAAGTTAACAGCGCAGACTGGACAAATCACTGTAACCTTTACTAAAAATTAAGGAAAAACGAATGAAAAAAGAACAAATTCCAAATCTCTTAACAATAGGTCGAATTCTTTTTATACCTATTTTTATCTTTATTTTAACAGTAGGAAATTCGATAGAGAGTCATATAGTAGCAGCTATTATCTTTGCTATTGCCAGTATTACCGACTATTTAGATGGATATTTAGCACGTAAATGGAATGTAGTCAGTAATTTTGGTAAATTTGCGGATCCTATGGCGGATAAGCTACTAGTTATGTCGGCTTTTATTATGCTGATTGAGTTAGGTATGGCTCCGGCTTGGATTGTTGCGGTGATCATCTGTCGTGAGTTGGCTGTGACAGGTTTGAGGCTTTTATTGGTTGAAACTGGTGGAACGGTTTTAGCAGCGGCAATGCCTGGAAAAATTAAAACTTTCAGTCAGATGTTTGCCATTATTTTCTTGCTATTACATTGGACTTTGCTTGGTCAAGTTCTACTTTATGTAGCCTTGTTTTTCACTATCTACTCTGGCTATGATTATTTCAAGGGTAGTGCTTATGTATTTAAAGGGACATTTGGTTCGAAATGAAATCAATAATTGATGTAAAAAATCTTTCTTTTCGCTATAAGGAAAGTCAGGAATACTATGATGTGAAAGATATTACGTTTCACGTGAAACGTGGAGAATGGCTTTCGATTGTAGGGCATAATGGTAGTGGTAAATCAACGACGGTTCGCTTAATTGATGGCTTACTGGAAGCAGAATCCGGAGAGATTGTAATTGATGGCCAACGGCTGACTGAGGAAAATGTTTGGAAAATACGTCGTCAAATCGGTATGGTTTTTCAAAATCCAGACAATCAATTTGTTGGAGCGACTGTTGAAGATGATGTTGCTTTTGGTTTGGAAAATCAGGGCCTTTCTCGTCAAGAAATGAAAAAGAGAGTGGAAGAAGCTCTGGCTTTAGTTGGCATGTTAGACTTTAAAAAGAGAGAGCCGGCGCGTCTATCAGGTGGCCAAAAGCAACGTGTGGCCATTGCAGGTGTTGTAGCCCTAAGACCAGCTATTTTAATCCTAGATGAAGCAACGAGTATGTTGGACCCTGAGGGTCGTAGAGAACTGATTGAGACAGTA
>NZ_JBBJZX010000137.1:0-2928 GCF_038148935.1 Streptococcus pseudopneumoniae
TCTCAATTTTGGGAATTGCGACCAGTAATTTGAGTAAAAACACGAAAAATGATATAATGAACACTGTACTTTATATAGAAAAAATAGATAGGTAAAAAAATGTTAGAAAACGATATTAAAAAAATCCTCGTTTCACACGATGAAATTACAGAAGCTGCTAAAAAATTAGGTGCACAATTAACTAAGGACTATGCAGGAAAAAATCCAATCTTAGTTGGGATTTTAAAAGGATCTATTCCTTTTATGGCTGAATTGGTTAAACATATCGACACACATATTGAAATGGACTTCATGATGGTTTCTAGCTACCATGGTGGAACAGCAAGTAGTGGTGTTATCAATATTAAACAAGATGTGACTCAAGATATCAAAGGAAGACATGTTCTGTTTGTAGAAGATATCATTGATACAGGTCAAACTTTGAAGAATTTGCGAGATATGTTTATTGCAAGAGATGCAGCTTCTGTTAACATTGCAACCTTGTTGGATAAACCAGAAGGACGTGTTGTAGAAATTGAGGCAGACTATACCTGCTTTACTATCCCAAATGAGTTTGTAGTAGGTTATGGTTTAGACTACAAAGAAAATTATCGTAATCTTCCTTATGTTGGAGTATTGAAAGAAGAAGTATATTCAAATTAGAAAGAACAATTTTTAATGAAAAAACAAAATAATGGTTTAATTAAAAATCCATTTCTATGGTTATTACTTATTTTTTTCCTAGTTACAGCTTATCAGTATTTTAGTACAGGTAGTGTTGCAGGGAAAAGTGAGCAAATTAATTATACAGAATTGGTAAAAGAAATTACCGATGACAATGTAAAAGAATTAACTTATCAACCAAATGGTAGTGTTATCGAAGTTTCGGGTGTCTATAAAAATCCTAAAACAAGTAAAGAAGAAACAGGTATTCAGTTTTTCACGCCATCTGTTACTAAGGTAGAGAAATTTACCAGCACTATTCTTCCTGCAGATACTACAGTATCAGAATTGCAAAAGCTTGCTTCTGACCATAAAGCAGAAGTAACTGTTAAGCATGAAAGTTCAAGTGGTATGTGGATTAATCTACTCGTATCCATTGTGCCATTTGGAATTCTATTCTTCTTCCTATTCTCTATGATGGGAAATATGGGAGGAGGAAATGGCCGTAACCCGATGAGTTTTGGACGTAGTAAGGCTAAAGCTGCAAATAAAGAAGATATTAAAGTAAGATTTTCAGATGTTGCTGGAGCTGAGGAAGAAAAACAAGAACTGGTTGAAGTTGTTGAATTCTTAAAAGATCCAAAACGATTTACAAAACTTGGAGCCCGTATTCCAGCAGGTGTTCTTTTGGAGGGACCTCCGGGAACAGGTAAGACATTGCTTGCTAAAGCAGTCGCCGGAGAAGCAGGTGTTCCATTCTTTAGTATCTCGGGTTCTGACTTTGTAGAAATGTTTGTCGGAGTTGGAGCTAGTCGTGTTCGTTCTCTTTTTGAAGATGCCAAAAAAGCAGCGCCAGCTATTATCTTTATCGATGAAATTGATGCTGTCGGACGCCAACGTGGTGTCGGCCTCGGTGGAGGAAATGATGAACGTGAGCAAACCTTGAACCAACTCTTGATTGAGATGGATGGTTTTGAGGGAAATGAAGGGATTATCGTTATCGCTGCGACAAACCGTTCAGATGTATTAGACCCTGCCCTTTTACGTCCAGGACGTTTTGATAGAAAAGTATTGGTTGGTCGCCCTGATGTTAAAGGTCGTGAAGCAATCTTGAAAGTTCATGCTAAGAACAAGCCTTTAGCAGAAGATGTTGATTTGAAATTAGTTGCTCAACAAACTCCAGGCTTTGTTGGTGCTGATTTAGAGAATGTCTTGAATGAAGCAGCCTTGGTTGCCGCTCGTCGCAATAAATCGATAATTGATGCTTCAGATATTGATGAAGCAGAAGATAGAGTGATTGCTGGTCCTTCTAAGAAAGATAAGACAGTTTCACAAAAAGAACGTGAATTGGTTGCCTATCATGAGGCAGGACATACCATTGTTGGTCTAGTCTTATCGAATGCCCGAGTTGTCCATAAGGTTACAATTGTACCACGTGGTCGTGCAGGTGGTTATATGATTGCACTTCCTAAGGAAGACCAAATGCTTCTATCTAAAGAAGATATGAAAGAGCAATTGGCTGGCTTAATGGGTGGACGTGTAGCTGAAGAAATTATCTTTAATGTCCAAACGACAGGAGCTTCAAACGACTTTGAACAGGCGACACAAATGGCGCGTGCAATGGTTACAGAGTACGGTATGAGTGAAAAACTTGGTCCAGTACAATATGAAGGAAACCATGCTATGTTTGGTGCACAGAGTCCTCAAAAATCAATTTCAGAACAAACAGCTTATGAAATTGACGAAGAAGTTCGTTCATTATTAAATGAAGCACGAAATAAAGCTGCTGAAATCATCCAATCAAATCGTGAAACTCACAAGTTGATTGCAGAAGCATTATTGAAATACGAAACATTGGATAGTACACAAATTAAAGCTCTTTACGAAACAGGAAAGATGCCTGAAGCAGTAGAAGAGGAATCTCATGCACTATCCTATGATGAAGTAAAGTCAAAAATGAATGATGAAAAATAACCCTGAGAGAGGCTTGTCCTCTCTTTTTTGTGCAGTTGAGACGGTTTAGGGAGCAGAATGGATGAAATTTGCTAAAAGTGTTTCTGAATCTGTTAGACTGTAAACAGAAAGGGGAATATTATGATTAAAGAATTATATGAAGAAGTCCAGGGGAGTGTATATAAGTGTAGAAATGAATATTACCTTCATTTATGGGAGTTATCGGACTGGGATCAAGAGGGAATGATATGTCTACATGAATTGATTAGTAGAGAAGAAGAGCTGGCAGAAGATATTCCTCGTTTACGTAAATATTTCAAAACAAAATTCCGG
>NZ_JBBJZX010000138.1:0-2923 GCF_038148935.1 Streptococcus pseudopneumoniae
TGGATTTCAGCATAGTTCTCAGCCTTGCTTGGGTCTTTTTTGATAGACTGGGCAATGATGTCAAAGAGAGTCAAGTTATCATGGGCTGCGATGTATTGGATGACATCTCCAGGACTGTCTGCTTCAAAGTTGGTTGGTTGAGCAATGAGATTTTTAAAGACAGTGTTGATATCACGCTTGCCACCTGTGATAAAGGCAGGTTGACCTTCGTTTGGATAACCAGACTTGAGGTTGTTGCGGATGTCATCTGAGAAGACAGCGACAGTATCGGTATGTTTCATCCAATCTTGGTCAGCAGCTTTAGTAGGCATGTTTTCATCGCCAGCATAGGTTCTCCAACCTTCACCCAGCATGATTAGGTTTGGATTGAGGGCGCGTGCAGCCTTGTAAGCTTCTTCGATAGAAGCCGCATCGTGGTCTCCCATCATATCGAAACGGAATCCATCCACTTTGTAGGTATCAACTAGATATTTGATAGAGTCAACTAGGAGTCGTTTGGTCATATGGTGGGTTGTCCCCAAGCGTCCACCACCAAAGCTAGTTCGAGGTGTGCCATCTGCATCCATAAAGTGGTAGTAGTTTGGCTCTAGGTCTTCGAAGATATCGACCTTGGCTGTGTGGTTATAAACGACATCTAGGATAGCTCCCATGCCACGTTTGTGGATTTCATTGATGAGGTTTTTAAATTCTGCGATTCGTTTTTCTGGATTTTTAGGATCGCTTGAATACATACCAGTCAATGAGAAGTAGTTTTGAGGGTCATATCCCCAGTTGTAGTTGCTGTTGCTTGAAGCATAGTCAGATAAGCGTTCGTGGTTCTTCAACTCATTGACAAAGTAGTAAGACAAGACTGGAAGGAGCTGGATGTGGGTCACACCCAAGTCTTTGAGATAGTCTAGTTTTTCAATAAAGGCTTCAAAGGTACCAAATGGTTTGGTCAAGTCTTTTGCAATGGCAGGATCTGAAGTGAAGTCACGCACATGAGCTTCGTAGATAACGGCATCTTCACGAGTCTTGAAGTTGTGAATCTTACCATAAGTCAAGTCTTGAGGTCCTAGTTTAGCTGGATTTACAAAGGCGGCTTTAGCCACTTTATGGGAAGCGTCTGTTTTTGCAAGATCACTATTCCAAGCAGCGAGGGATTTAGCGTAAGGATCGAGTGCAAGAACAGTTTTACCCTGACGCTCGATTTGGTATTGATAATAGTAGCCAGTGAAATCTGTGATTCCTAATTTGTTTGTGCTATCTAGAGTTTGTTTCCAAGTTCCTCTTTCTCCTTTTTCAAGAGCGACAGTTCCAACTACTTTGTCAGGGTCATTCTTGTCGTAGACAACGACAGAAACCTTATCAGCACTTGGTGACCAGAGGGTCAAATCAACCTGTTTTCCTTCTTCTTTGAGATCGGCTCCAAGTTTGCCATCATAGCTATAAGTCTCATCTTTCAGACGCCAGCTTGTTTTGGTAGTGAAGTGGTCGGAATTGTAGCTAACAGTATAGGGATGTTTTGTGTCAGAGAAATCTCCGCTGTAGGTCACTTTCTTACCAGCTTCATCGATTGCAACATCGGTGATAGTTACTTTGTTTCCTAGGTGATTAGTGATGTTGGAGTGCTTGAGGATATCCTCTTTTTTAGCACCAACAAGTGTTGAAAAACTACTTTCAATGCTAGAAGTGCCTACGTGTTGGGCACCTGTCATACGGATATCATGAACATAGTATGGATTTGTGTAAATCGATTCGTCATCGTCTTTTAGGAAAATTTGGCTATGATTTTTCAAATCTGTGAACTTATAATCTTCTTTACGGATTTTCACATCGTCTCCTTGTTTGCTCTCATCTAATAGTAAAAATCCAAATTCTTTGGCGGCATCCTTAAGAGGAATGTCGATATAGCGGCCGTATTTGCCTGTAGCAGTAAAGTCTGTTCCGTCAGGCCATTGAGCGCTACTTGGATTTTTCACATCTCCCCAGTACCAGAGAGATTTCTTGTCATAGTTGCCATCTGTACGGTAGTAGTTGACGCGAACAGTTCCTGCAGGTTGTGGCTCGTAAGAGAAGACCTTGTAATCTTGGTCTAACCAAGCCTCATTCATCTTTGGTGCCAGTTTTTCTACAGATTTATCGCCGGTTAGATTTTTTCCAGCTGTATTGTTGATGAGAAAGCTAATTTTCTTAGCTTGTTCTCCCTTTAATTTGACATCTAGGTAGTAGCCGTAGTCGTCTTTTTTGGCATCCTTAAAGGACAAGGCTCCGTTTGGCCAATTTTCAGATGGTTTTTCAACATCATCCCAAGTCCATAGTCCTTGAGAATCCTTGTTTTCTTCAGGAAGTTTTTTGACATGGATACGGAAGTAGTTGTCTTCGATTGGCTCTTCTGCCTTAGTTTCAGTTGCTACTGGACTAGTAGAAGTAGTTGGCTCATTTGAACGATCTTGTCCGGTTTGTGGTGCTGAATCGGCTGAAGTTGCAGCAGGAGTTGTTGGCTCTGTTGCAGGTTTTTCTTCTGTTTTCTCTAGGGAAGCGTTTGCATTATTAGGTGAAGAAAAATCGCTTTCGTTCTTGCCAGCGATGTTTGTTGCATCAGTAAGAGGTTGGGCAAGGGCAGTAGTGGTTTCACTATTACTTGCGTTAGTGGTTAGTGTACTTTCGTTGGCTGAGATAGTTGACGTAGCCATAGCAAGTAGGACAAGGCTTGCGCCGATAAGGACAGAACCAGTTCCATTTTTGAGGGAACGGATGCTGTAGACCATTTTTTTCTCAGTTTGAGATGGTGTTTTTCTCATAATGATTCTCCAATCAATAAATTTCTATATCAGTATAGCATGTAGCAAAATAATATGCAAGCGTTTTCTTTGGTTTGTCAAAGAAATTCTTACTTTTGAGAAGTTTTCCGTATTATTTTATATATCAGTATAAATAATGG
>NZ_JBBJZX010000139.1:0-2901 GCF_038148935.1 Streptococcus pseudopneumoniae
TGGCAATGATGTCTATTTAGAAAATCCAGGTGCACGACTTCGTCTTGGAGCTACCCACTTTACAATCAATAACAATAAACTATACTATTTAGAAAATGAGCAAGGTAAGCTCAAAACAGGTTACTTTGTATTGATTGATGATGGTATGGCTACAACCCACTATCACATCCTAGTCTATGCGGATCAATCTGGTGAAATTCTTAAGATGAAACGCTTGCCATCAGGAGTTTCAGATTATCTGGATAAAGAAATCGATGGTTTATACGGTGAAAAAATTAAGATTGAATCTCCACACTCAAACGAATATTATAAAGTGGTTGTGGTTAAATAAAAATAATATCTTCACAACTAATTGTTAACACTCTAACCAATATACCATTTTCAGGAGGCTTTAGATTTCTTGTATTTTAAAAGGAAACTAAAGCCTTTTGTAGATGGAGCAGGGGATAGAGTTATCTATAAAATAATGAAAAGGAGTCTGTCATGGAAATGAAAAATATATTTGTAGAATTGAAACAATTTGAAGAATTAACTCCAGAGGCTTTGGAGAAAGTGAATGGTGGAGGGATTTTTGAAGATGCCGTAAAATGGTGCGATAAGTTATTTAGTACGGGTAGACACTTTGCTTAAATTCACAGTATTCGTTAGAGATTAGATTTATTTATGATTATTTTAGAATTCTTAGTTTCTGTGCTATATATACTGTTGGTAGTCGTTTCAACCATGGTTCCTACTATTTATTTGGGTGCTCAAATTTCCCCAGAATTTTATAAAAAACGTTATTGGGTCCTTGTATTTTTAATTAGTTTATCTGCTCGCCAAACATTTGGAGAATTATTTCATATAGGAATCATTCTCTTCTTTTACTGTATTTTTTTACTAGTATTGCACAAGGGAAAAGGGGAAGCTTTTTTTCTTTCTCTGTATCTTTTTCTCTTCTTTCAAAGTATTCGTTATTTATTTTTGACAATTTGGATTCGTGTATTATCTGGTGAGCCTTGTTGTTTTGTAGATTCGTTTTCCACTTTATATAGATCTGTATTTGATTTATTATCAATCTTTCTATGTTGTAAAATTATGAAGCGTTGGTCTTTGGATTTGGATTTATTCTTTTCAGATACTTTTAAAACCCACTATCGTAAGAGCTTTTTCATTATCCTACCTCTGACTGGATTTAGGATATTCTCTTCGTTCATGACCAATAGAAATAGTTCTTTTTACGTTCGCTTTGACACGACCATTTCTCTCCTGATTTTCATTCTCTTTTTCTCCTGGCTCTTTTATATCAGACACTTAGAGCAGGTTTATCGTGATGAGCAGACCATTCAGAGACAGGAAGAAGAAAATCGTTCCTTGCAAGGGATGGTGGATAAGTTGGGTCATCTCTATGATGAGGTTCGAGGTTTCCGTCATGATTTTGCAGGGATTGTCGCTAGCATGGAGCCTGCCATAGCGAATCAAGATATGGCTGAGGTGTCTACCATTTATCAAGATGTCTTTTTAAAGACAAATGAAAAGCTGAGGAAGGCAGATTACACGGCCTTTAATCTTCATAATATCCATGATATAGCCATTCGCAATACCTTGGCAAAAGCTATGATTGTGGCAGATAATCAGGGAATTCATTTTAGTTTGGAGACGGTGGGGGTTGTCGAAGAGCTGGATTTGCCGATGTTGGAGGCTATCCGTATCCTCTCTATCCTCACGACAAATGCCTTAGAGGCAGCCAGTGAGGCGGAAAATCCGCAGATTCGGGTTGCTTTATTGGCAGGTGATAGGAGTGTCCGTTTTATCATTGAAAACACTCGTAAGAAAGAAGAACTGAATCCCATCATTCTCAGTCAAAAGGGTTACTCTACCAAGGGAAACCACAGTGGACTGGGTTTAGCGACCTTGGAGGATATGGTTTTTCATTATGATTTAAACTTAGATACCCAGCTAGGAGAGACGACTTTTAGACAAGATTTAGAATTACCATTTAAGGATGAGAAACGAGGGGGAGAGGAATGAGAATTTTAGTTTTGGAAGACGATAGAGTTCAGCAGGGACGGATAGAGCAGACTTTGCTAGATATCGGTCGCTCTCGCAATTTGAGATTGGAAATTGATATTGCTAAAAACTATGGAGATGTTGAAAAGTATTCTCAGTATTTTGACCATTACCAGCTCTATTTATTGGATTTAGAGATTGATGGAGAGCGTGAACGGGGCTTTCAGGTTGCTCAACAGGTTCGGGAGCGGGATCCTTTTACAAGTATTGTCTTTGTGTCCACGCACTCGGAGGCCTTGCCTCTAGCTTTTCGCTACCACTTGTCTGCCTTGGATTTTATTTCCAAGGATCAGCCAGAGGCGGACTACTGTCATCAGATGGAGCGCTGTCTGGACTATGTACTGGCAGTGGACAAGAGAGAAAATATGCGTCTCTTCACCTATAGTTTTGAGGGAAGACGAGGCTTTACTCTGCCCTACCATGAGATTTTAGCCTTTGAAACCTCAGTGGAATCCCATCGTATCAAGGTCTATTATGCCAATCATTCTATCAAGACCATTTATGGCAGTCTCAAGGATATCGCTGCCAAGGCTGAAAAAGATTACTTTGTCTATGCCAATCGCAATACTTTAGTCAGTTTACAGGCAATTGAAGAGATGACTGCGACAGAAGTGACCTTGTTAGAAGGCTTGCATTTCCCCGTATCACGAACAGCCAGAAGAACCCTTAAAAAACATCTCAACGTCTAATATCTGTTAGACTTGAATAAATTTATCAATAAGAATATCGGAAAATTTTCTGATATTCTTATTTTTTGACTTCTTTTTCGAATAGATAGGTAAGAGGAAAAGGAAAGGAGACTAGTTCATGTTTATATCAATGTTCTACCCATGGTTCACTGAGTTATTTTTT
>NZ_JBBJZX010000140.1:0-2871 GCF_038148935.1 Streptococcus pseudopneumoniae
CCCTTGTTCACATTCAAAAAGAAGTAAGGGAAAGGATTATCCTTGGCATTTGGAATATTGAGTTTTAGAACCAAGCCATTAAAAAGAGCAAACATCATATACAGCAAGGGTAAAATCGTCCACACAATTGGATCCCAAATCTTGTATTGACCCTGTTTGTCAAAAAAGAGGGTATCTGCGAAAAACCAGAGGGGAACGATATAGTGGCAAAGGAAATTTTCCAGAGTATAGAAATTAGTCGCAATGGGCGCTAAGAGGAAATGGTAAATCACACAGGTAATCATGATACTCATGGTGACCCCACCTTTTAAACGCAAGAGACTTGGTCTTTGCCAGTTTTCACCTACACGGCTCATAACCTTTAAGAGATAGAGCGTAAAAATAGTTACTAACAGATTTGACAGAACCGTGTAATAGAGAAGCATCCCAAAACCACCATGCTTGGTAATTTCAAGATAAACTCCCGTAAAAGCCGCTAGAAACAAGAAGATACGGCTATAAAATACAAGTTTATAGTGTTTTGACATACTTAAATCTTCTTCACAAACTCTGATTTGAGTTTCATGGCACCGAAGCCATCAATTTTACAGTCGATATTGTGGTCGCCTTCTACGATGCGGATATTTTTCACGCGCGTCCCTTGTTTCAAATCTTTTGGCGCACCTTTTACTTTCAAGTCCTTAATGAGGGTTACAGTATCACCGTCGGCCAATTTATTTCCGTTGGCATCGATAGCGACAAGGCCCTCTTCTACATCTGCAACTTCAGCAGGATTCCACTCATAAGCACACTCTGGGCAAACCAGTAGGGCACCATCTTCGTAGACATACTCTGAGTTACATTTTGGACAATTTGGTAGGTTGTTCATGGTTTCTCCTTATCATCATTCACTATTCTTTGAAAATCAAAATTTCTCGAACAGCAACTATTATACCTTAAAATCAGCATTTTGACAAATTTAGAAAAAAACCGATATCCATCTATCGGCTTTTCAACATCTACATTCTTTTTTCAGCTTCTGCTTTGATTTTTTCAACTACTTCTTGAATGTTCAAACCAGTTGTATCAAGGTAGACAGCATCCTCTGCTTGTTTGAGAGGTGAAGTCTCACGATGACTATCCTTGTAGTCACGCGCAGCAATTTCCTCTTTTAGAGTTTCAAGGTCTGTTTCAATTCCCTTGGCAATATTTTCCTTGTAACGGCGCTCTGCTCTCTCATCAACAGAAGCTACTAGGAAAATTTTCAATTCTGCTTGTGGCAATACAACAGTCCCAATATCGCGACCGTCCATGACAATCCCACCTTGCTGGGCAATCTCTTGTTGGAGAGAAACTAGTTTCTCACGTACTTGAGGAATTGCTGCAATAGCAGAAACATGATTGGTCACTTCATTTTCACGGATAGGATGGGTAATATCCACATCTCCTACAAAGACAAGCTGTTCTCCAGTTTCTGAACGCCCAAAGCTGATTGGATGCTGGTCCAACAAGGCTAGAAGGGCTTCAACTTCTTCTACTCCTAACTGGTTCTTGAGAGCCATATAGGTCGCTGCACGATACATAGCACCTGTATCTAGGTAGGTGTATCCAAAATCCTTGGCAATAATCTTTGCGACCGTACTCTTACCACTTGAAGCAGGGCCGTCAATAGCAATTTGAATTGTTTTCATATCAACTCCTATTTGATTTTAACAACATCACCTGGATTAGCAAACCAAGACCCTGTAGCCATATGACTAGGATTTAAGGCTTCTAACTGCGCAATCGAAATCCCAGCGCGAGCTGCAATGGCTGCTTCTCCTTCTCCAGCTAAGACTTTTGTCGTCCCTTCTGGATCTGTAGCTTCCTCCGAGTGTTCAGAAGAAGATTCTGAACTCTGTTCAGGCTGGGAACTACTAGATGATGAAATCTGTACTACATTTGCATCAGAATCATGAAAATCTTTCAAGGCTGCTGTGCGATTACTCCCCCCCGATGATAGATAGATGAGAACAATAATCATCACTACCACAATTACAAAGAAAATACTGGCTAGGATCGTCAAAACACGATTGGCTACTACATCTCTACCTTGAGTTCTCTTACGACGTTCTGATCTTGTTTCTTCTTGATTTTCATAAATATCTTCTTGCCACGGTTCTTTTGCCATACCTTACTCCTTGTTTTTTTTTACTTTTCTTATTACAATATAAATATGAAAATCACACTTATACCTGAACGATGTATCGCCTGTGGGCTTTGCCAAACTTATTCTGATTTATTTGATTACCACGATAATGGAATCGTGCGTTTTTACGATGATCCTGACCAACTGGAAAAAGAAATTTCTCCTAGTCAGGATGTCTTAGAGGCTGTTAAAAATTGCCCAACTCGCGCCCTGATTGGAAACCAGGAAGCCTAAATCAATGGCGATAACCCACTCCCTCTAGTTTAGCATATTTCCATGTAAAATTATAGTCTTTTCACTTTATTTTTTTCTGTAAAATCAGGAAGGTCACTTTTTTCTTTAACGAGATAAAGTGGTCTTTTTTTAGTCTCCAAATAAATTTTACTGATGTACTTGCCGAGAATCCCAATGGTCAAGAGTTGAATGCCTCCAAGAAAGAGAATGACTGCCATCAAAGAGGTCCAACCTGATGTCGGATTGCCCAAAATGAGAGTCCGAACCACAACAAAAAAGGTCATTATTAGAGAAACAAAGCAAGATAAGAGACCTGCAACAAAGGCGATAATCAAGGGAAAATCTGAAAAATTAACAATCCCTTCAATGGAGTAAAAAAAGAGTTGCCTAAAACTCCAACTGGTCTTGCCAGCCTGCCTTTCGACATTTGGATAGTCCAGATAGTGGGTTTTAAAGCCGACCCAGGCAAA
>NZ_JBBJZX010000141.1:0-2853 GCF_038148935.1 Streptococcus pseudopneumoniae
GCTTGGACTTCTTGGAGTCCTAGGTGGATTTGGACTTCTTGCTCGCAAGAAAAAAGAAGACTAAAAACTCATAGTTTTTGAGAAGATGATTCGTCATCTTCTTTTTTTATTTTAGTGTTTTTACTTGCGTAAAAAAATTTTTTCTAGTATAATAGTTTATTGTGAGCGAACCTCACTTACCCCTTGCAAAGTCTTGGGGTCATTAGACCAAAAGGAGGAACATATCAATGGCTAAATACGAAATTCTTTATATCATTCGTCCAAACATTGAAGAAGAAGCTAAAAACGCTTTGGTAGCACGTTTTGACTCTATTTTGACTGACAACGGTGCAACTGTTGTTGAATCAAAAACTTGGGAAAAACGTCGTCTTGCATACGAAATCCAAGATTTCCGTGAAGGACTTTACCACATCGTTAACGTTGAAGCAAACGACGATGCAGCTCTTAAAGAGTTTGACCGTCTTTCAAAAATCAACGCTGACATTCTTCGTCACATGATCGTCAAAATTGACGCGTAAGAAGGTAAACTATGATTAACAATGTTGTACTTGTAGGGCGTATGACACGTGACGCTGAGTTGCGTTATACCCCATCAAATGTAGCAGTTGCGACTTTTACTCTTGCAGTAAACCGTACATTTAAGAGTCAAAATGGCGAACGTGAGGCTGATTTTATCAATGTCGTTATGTGGCGCCAACAGGCTGAGAACCTTGCTAATTGGGCTAAAAAAGGCTCACTTATCGGGGTGACAGGTCGTATCCAGACTCGTAGTTACGATAACCAGCAAGGACAACGTGTCTACGTGACAGAGGTCGTGGCTGAGAATTTCCAAATGTTGGAAAGCCGTAGTGTGCGTGAGGGTCATACAGGTGGAGCTTACTCTGCACCAACTGCAAACTATTCAGCGCCTACAAATTCAGTACCAGACTTTTCACGTGATGAAAATCCATTTGGAGCAACAAATCCATTGGATATTTCAGATGATGATTTACCATTCTAATGGACAACTAAAATTATAAAGGAGAAAAAACATGGCTCAACAACGTCGTGGCGGATTCAAACGCCGTAAAAAAGTTGATTACATCGCAGCAAACAAAATTGAATATGTTGATTACAAAGATACTGAGCTTCTTAGCCGTTTCGTTTCAGAACGTGGGAAAATCCTTCCTCGTCGTGTAACAGGAACTTCAGCTAAAAACCAACGTAAAGTAACAACAGCTATCAAACGCGCTCGCGTAATGGCTTTGATGCCTTTCGTAAACGAAGATTAAAAAAGAGGTCCGGGTGGACCTCTTTTTCAGACCCGTTTGGGTCTTTTTTTCACGAGCCTTAAAATGAGAGCGCGAGTTGGGCCTGGGTGGACCTCTTTTTCACTAGATAGTTTTTTTCTGACCTTGGCGTGCTATAATGGTAATAGAAAGAGTAAAGGTGGGTAAGTCAAAGATGAATTGTACGATTAGAAATATGATTAAGTCTGATATTGAATCCTTATCTCATGGCTTTATGAATCAAGGTTGGCCTGGTAGAGAGGAAATTTTGGCTAGATATTTTCTGGAACAGGAAAGTGGGGAGAGAGAAGTCTTAGTTGCAGAGATTGATGGTGCTGTAGCGGGCTACGTTACCATTTTACCTTTGGCTAAACATGGTCCTTTTGCAGCAGTCTATCCAGAATTATCAGATTTTA
This sequence comes from Streptococcus pseudopneumoniae, assembly GCF_038148935.1. Taxonomy (GTDB): domain Bacteria; phylum Bacillota; class Bacilli; order Lactobacillales; family Streptococcaceae; genus Streptococcus; species Streptococcus pseudopneumoniae_U. Next base: position 1,685 of record NZ_JBBJZX010000141.1, read on the forward strand.
ATGTGTTTGAGCCTTTTAGAAATCAAGGGATTGGGAATCAATTGCTAGAAGAAGCAGAAAAACGAGTCAAGTTTGTTTCGAGTAAGGTCACTCTTGGTGTAGGTTTGCACTTAGGCTATGGCCCTGCCCAGAGATTGTACATCAAACGAGGCTATATTCCAGATGGTTCAGGCGTTTGGTATCGAAATCAACCCTTGGAAATGAATGCTACTATTCAAAATAATGATGATTTAGTTCTGTACTTATCCAAGAAGTTCGAATAAGAGATAGCGAATTTCTTTGAAAATAGGGGATTTCTCTACTTTATGGTATAATGGAAAGAGTTAGATTGAAAGAGGTAGTGAGATGGATGCCAAATTAAGATACAAGGCAAAGAAGATCAAGATTGTCTTTTTTGATATTGATGATACATTGCGAAATTCCAAGACTGGTTTTATTCCGCCTTCAATCCCAACTGTTTTTAAGCAATTACGTGAGAAAGGAATCTTGACAGGTATTGCTTCTGGACGAGGGATTTTTGGTGTAGTGCCAGAAATTCGTGAACTCAAGCCTGACTTTTTTGTGACCCTGAATGGGGCTTATATCGAAGATAAAAAAGGTCAGGTCATTTATCAGCATCAGATTGAGAAATCAGATGTTGAGGAGTATATTTCTTGGGCCAAGCAAGAGGGAATTGAGTATGGTTTGGTTGGGAGTCATGATGCCAAGTTGTCTACTCGCACCGATATGATTAGTGAAGCGATTAATCCAATTTACCCCGATTTGGATGTGGACCCTGATTTCCATGATAAAGAAGACATCTATCAGATGTGGACTTTTGAAGATAAGGGAGATGACTTGCACTTGCCTGATAGTCTCTCAGACAAACTTCGCATGGTTCGTTGGCATCAACATTCGTCTGATATTGTGCCGATTTCAGGCTCCAAAGCGACGGGGGTGGAAAAGGTTGTGGAACACCTTGGCTTGAAACCAGACAACGTCATGGTCTTTGGAGATGGGCTCAATGACTTGGAACTCTTTGATTATGCTGGGATCAGCGTTGCCATGGGAATTTCTCATGATAACATCAAAGAAAAAGCAGATTATATTACAAAAACATTAGAAGAAGATGGCATTTTTGATGCCTTAGAAGGATTTGGTATGGTAGAAAAAGAATTGCATTTCCCACA
>NZ_JBBJZX010000142.1:0-2847 GCF_038148935.1 Streptococcus pseudopneumoniae
GGTTGTTCCTGTTAGAGCTACATTTTGAATATTGCTGATTCCTTCTGTTTTCGCTGTATTCAAATCCGTTTCAGTTTGTGCATCATTTATTTTGGTAATGGCACTATTTTTAGCTGTCTCTGCTAAACCTTTTACTTTAGATTTTTCTTCAGTAGTCAAATCATTATCGTTATCTATTTGACCTGTTTTAGTAGTGAAGGCATCGTTAACCTCTTTCGTAGCACCAGCCTTATCCAATACAGGAGTTGTAGGTTTAGCCGTTACTGTAACAGGTGCACTACGAAATGATCCTCGTTCCCCCACATCTTTATCAGGACCTGTCTTAGGAAGTTCGTATACAGTAATAGCTCTAACTTCCCCCTCTCCTATCTTAGATACCACATAATCATTAGATGTTATTTTTGCTGTACCATCTGATTTTACTTCTGCAGTAGCAAGAATATTATAATTATAAGGATATGCACCGTTAGCGGCACCACCATAATCCCTTGAGTCTCCTCCACCCCTAATCAAATATACTTTCATCTTGATTCCATCTGGAAGAGTCAAATTAGGAGTTTCATTAAGAGTAACATCAACTTCTGGTTTATCTTCTGATTTCCCCTTTAAATTATTTGCAGGCGTTGTAATTGTTGGGGTCGGAGCCGGAGTCGCATAACCAAATATAGCAGTTTTTGTTCCCTTAGCCGTAGTAACTGTAACCGTTAATACCCAACTTCCTTTACTAGGAGTGTTCCCTGTAAATGACAATGTTGCTTCTCTTGTATTAAGACCACCTTTAGTTTTCTTCAAACCTAAACCATCATCACCAGTTACAGAAATATCTGTTATGGGATCTGAATTAGATATTGCTTTAATTTGCATATTATTTCCTGCTAATCCAAGACCACCTGGATTAACAAATAATGTTGAGGAATCGAATTTTTTCCTCGTCCCATTCCAACGTCCAATCTGAACATCCGTCAATTCTGTATCACGTTTTCTTCTCCTAGAGTTATTAGCTCCTTCTATTTCGGCTTTGTCTATCTGATTACCATCCAGTAACTTGTGAGCTCTTTCGACAAGTTCTCCAGAAATCTTTCCGTCGTCTGAAAGTCCTAACTTTTCGTTGATGGTATCTGCTAAGTTTTTAAAATCTGCTGCCGACTCAGGATTGGATTCTTTCAATTTTTTAGATGCATCTATCAATTTATCATATAACTGATACCCATCTTCTTCTTGGGATTGATCCGGCTTATCCACTCCATTAACTTCCTCTTTGTTAATTGAGGATCTTTCTGCTAACTCTGGTTGAGCTTCTTTTTTATCTTTTTCTACCTCGGACACAGTAGATAATTCACCAGATACAGGTTTAGCCCCACTACCGCCTTTTTCTTCATCTGGCTTATCTACTATCGAGCTAGCTTTTCCTTCATCATCTTTAGATGGAGTTCCTGGCTCTTTTTTCTCTCTTCCTTGAGTGTTTGCTTTAGCTCCTTCTTGTTCTACGTTAAGATTTTGACTGCTTGTCTCTGATGAGCTTAGGGCAGATGAATTGTCAGGCTTGACATCCCTATCCTGAGCGACCACTTCTGTACTTGCTTCCGCCGCCTGCACTTCTGTCGCTGGATTGGCTACAAAAAAGACAGACCCTAGCAAGACTGAGGCTGCTCCAATTGAAAACTTGCGTATAGAAAAGCGTTGGCGCTCATTCATTTTAAACTGTTTCATAGTTTTTCCTTTCTTTCTACCCTGTCTTTGCTCCTCTAGCCATATTCAAGCAGGCATCAACTCGCCATAAAAACAGGAAAACATGACCTTTTCTCATCTTAAACAAATGACAAAAAGCCCAGTATTTACTAACACTTCATTATATCAACTTAACTTCCATCCTTCAAGTTTACTTTGTTTTAATAAATCAGTAATGATATATATATATATGCAAGTTGCTTATTTTAAAGGATTTAGAGGCTTCTTATTTGTAAATTTAGTATATTTTTCATTATTTTCAGAAATTTTAAATTTATATAACATTCGAACGGAACTGCTCGTCTTGCTATCTATCGCCAGAAAGACCTATCCTAGACTCAGCAAATAAAAAAACAGGCTCTCCGAAAAATCAGAAATCCTGAGATATTATTTGATATAACTCCTTAACCAAATCACTTGATGTAGGCTCTCCCAGCTTTGTCGAGTAGCAGAGGTAGACTAGCCATGACAAAAATCAGCCATAGCCTGACTCATAAAAGCCCAGATAAATATAGGAAAGAAGCAAAGAGAAAGACTGATAGCAAAATCATACCCAAAGTCTCTCCAAAATTCCTGCAAATAAATAAAGCAAAAGGAGAGATAAAGGATAAAGAAACTAAAGCAAAAACGCTTGCCTGTATTTTTAGTACAAAAAGCACATCTTGGCTAGATGGCGTGCTTGACCATTATTGCTATTCTTACAACAATGCCTCAAACTCAGTGACAGTCATGCCCAGTTGCTGACTGGCAACCTCAGAAGTTAGAATACCTTGACGGACTAGATTTAGTAGCATGGACAAACTTCCTTCGACTTTCCCACGCTCCAGTCCCTGTTCAAGACCCTCAGCTCGACCACGTTCAAGACCACGCTCTAAACCTTGTTCAATCCCCTCTGCACGACCGCGTTCAAGACCACGCTCTAAACCTTTTTCCTCTGCTTGTTCCAAGGCATAGTCCTGTGCTAATAATGCTTGTTCTTCTCGCATACGTAGTTGACTAAACATCTTCCTGTCCTCCTCGGACCAGCTCTTGTAGTCTAGCAGTTGGTCTGCTTGGCTGATGGCACGCTCAGGTTGCTGGGTAAAGGGTTTGTTGCCGAAAAACTCCAACCACGGCTTG
>NZ_JBBJZX010000143.1:0-2801 GCF_038148935.1 Streptococcus pseudopneumoniae
ATTGGTCGGGCTAATGCCCGGATGTCTGAGAATCATATTTCCTCTCCTTTCATTATAGCACATTTTTAAATCTAATTTACTAGATTTGATGCTTCTATCTATTTATTCGGAAAAGAAATTAAAAGTCTCCTAATTTTTAATCAATTCTTTCTAATGGATATAGAGAATAAAGGAAGCTTTCCAATTTCTAGTACCATTTTAGAAGTTGTAATGTACTATTCCAATCTCAAATTACTATAAAGTTGATTGAAACAAGAACAAGACAAACAATCCTCGTAAACGAATTGCAACCACAAAAAAAGCAAGCATTCACAAGAATACTTACCTATCATGGGAGGAACAACCGTTCCTCTTTTTTTTTACTACTAAAATTCAAAGAATTCCAATGCTTTTTTCAAAAGCAAATCCGTATATTCTGGATCTTCTTGGGCTACTTCTATTTCCCACTGAACTTTTTCCAAATCATCTGTAATCACTCCATCTACTCCTAAGTGAAGAGATTTGCTGATAGCTTCTGAATCATTGACAGTCCAGACATAAAGTTTCTGGTCCGTTGTCCATAGTTTGCTTACAAAATATTCATCCAAGGTCGAGTACTCCATAGTATATCCTGTCGCCCTTGTTTTAGGAAAGACAGAATTGTAGGGCATGATGAAATAAACTGGCAGTTCGGCATCATACTGTCTTACTTTTTCAACAACATGGTAGTCTAAAGACTGGATTTGATGCCCATAAATCTTGAGCTTTGCAGCATAACGGGCTAAAAAGCGGTCCATCATGTCTGGACTATCTTTTTTACTGGTTTTGATTTCAATTAGTAATTTTTGACCAAGTTCGTTGGCTCGACTGAGATAGTCTTCAAAGCTTGAAATTTTAGTCTGGTAGCCATTTTCAAAAATATCAATCCCTTTAAGCTCCTCCAAGTTTAAGTCTTGAGGACTTTTATTGATACCTGCTAGATTTTTCAAGTTAGCATCATGCATCATGACAAACTGCCCATCTTTTGTCTCCTGCACGTCCGTCTCCACCAAGTCTGGTTTGAGTTGTGCTGTAGTTTCTAAGGATTCTACTGTATTTTGAATCCCATTTGCATTGGAAACCCCTCGGTGAGAAATAAGCTGAGGTAGATGAACCATGGGAGTCTCCAGATAAATATAACCTTCTAAGGCAAAGAAAAGACTGGCACAAGTCATGACTCCCCATCGCATGATGTGATCTTTTTCTCTCCTAGGAAGCATATCCAGCTCCTTTCCTGTCAAAAATGAAACAAATTTAACCAAAAAGTAAGTCAGAGCCATATAATAAAGATTTTTAATCACGACAAAATTCAAAATACCAAGAATCAGAGACTCTCTCTGAGTGATGTCATCTACCAAAGTTTGAGCCAATAACAAAGGAATCAAAGGAAGATAAAATAATAAATTTGCCTTGAGCAAGATATAAAATAAATTCCAAGCATAAAAAGCAACTCTTTTCTTGGTTTTCTCCAAGCTAAACATCACTGCTTCTCGAACAGTCAGCTGATCATATACAATCTTCGGAAGGGCAAACATCAATCTGACAGAGACATAGAGAAAAATAAGAGATAGAAGTAGGATGCTCAGCCACCACATCCAATATTTATCTTCTAAATAATCTTGAATAAACTCTGGAATAACGATTTTATTGAGATAATAAATCTTCAGCATTTTCCGTATAAAAGGAAAAAGCATAGCTATATAGAAAAAGATAAACAAGGCTTTAGCGCAAGTTAGCTTTTTCATAAATCCAAAACTTTCATGGAAAACCTTGCGGATATACTCAATTAGCCTTCGCTTTTCATGATAGAGAAGATGACGAGCACCGATAAAGAGGAGTCCTATTTGAAAATAAGCAACCAGAAGGTTAATGATAATCAAGGCTAAAAAAGCTAGACTAATCAATGGAGAATGAGTAAGGATGGCTAAGACATTGTTATAGGAAATAAAAAGATAACCTGTCTGATCTAATAAGAAACTAGCCAACCATGAATTGAATGGGACCCACAAATACTCCACTATCATAAAAATCAAGAAAAAGAGAAAGAGGATTTTATCAAGATTGAGGTAAATCTGTTTAAAACCCAATTTTTTAGGTTTTTCAGGTTTCATAGGCACTCCTAGTCAAATAATTGAGACAAGTCCAAGCCTCCAAAAGGATTGTTTGATAGGCTACTTTCTCTATCTAACAATTCTCTAGCTTGATCTGACTCTAGGAAGGACTCGTAAACACGCGCCGTCATCCGAGCATCCTCTAAACTATTATGAGACTGACCTTGAAATCCAAGAAATGAGGCAACAGTTTGCAATTTGAGATTGGCAATACCGTGTAAATCCGAACTGCGACGTTCAAAAGCTTCATCATACAGATCCACTTTGTACTGTTGACTATAGTCTAAACCATGTTCTACTAGAATAGGCAAATCACTTTTAGCAGCATTGTAGCCAACCATCGGTAAAGAACCCACAAACTCTTGAAATTCTTTTATAACTTCCTCCACTGGAGGAGCATCTTTTAAGGTCTCGGCTGTAATCCCAGTCAAACCATTGATAAAACTCTTTAGAGGCACACTGGTATGAACATAGGAATCATAGGCATCGATTTCCCGACCATCTCTAAAACGCACTGCCGATACTTGAATCAAGTGTGTTTGTCCTTCGTGCTGATTAAATTCTAAGTCAAAAGCAATGTAATCTTCTAATCGTTCCATTCTATACTTCTCCCATACGGTTATTTTATACTCTTCGAAAATCTCTTCAAACCGCGTCAGCTTCGCCTTGCTA
>NZ_JBBJZX010000144.1:0-2694 GCF_038148935.1 Streptococcus pseudopneumoniae
AAACCTCAAGATACGGCTATCTCACAAGTTGAAGAAGCTACAAATTCAACTCTTTATGATTATAGTCCAAAGTTAGCATCTATTCCTTATTCGGATACGGGATTAAAAGAAAAGTATACCTTTGATAATTTTATTCAAGGGGATGGAAATGTTTGGGCAGTATCAGCCGCTTTGGCTGTCTCTGAAGATTTGGCTCTGACCTATAACCCTCTTTTTATCTATGGAGGACCTGGGCTTGGTAAGACTCACCTGTTAAACGCTATTGGAAATGAAATTCTAAAAAATATTCCGAATGCGCGTGTTAAATATATCCCTGCTGAAAGCTTTATTAATGACTTTCTGGATCACCTAAGACTTGGGGAAATGGAAAAGTTTAAAAAAACCTACCGCAGTCTTGATCTTTTGTTAATCGATGATATTCAGTCACTCAGCGGAAAAAAAGTTGCAACTCAGGAAGAATTTTTCAATACCTTTAACGCCCTTCATGACAAGCAAAAACAGATTGTCCTAACCAGTGATCGTAGTCCAAAACATTTAGAAGGGCTCGAGGAGAGGCTTGTCACGCGCTTTAGTTGGGGATTAACACAAACTATTACACCCCCTGACTTTGAAACACGTATTGCCATTTTACAAAGTAAAACGGAACATTTAGGCTACAATTTCCAAAGTGATACTCTAGAATACCTAGCTGGGCAATTTGATTCAAATGTTCGAGATCTTGAGGGAGCTATCAACGACATCACTTTAATTGCCCGAGTAAAAAACATCAAGGATATCACTATTGATATTGCTGCAGAAGCCATTAGAGCTCGCAAACAAGATGTTAGCCAAATGCTCGTTATCCCAATTGATAAAATCCAAAATGAAGTTGGTAACTTTTATGGTGTCAGCGTCAAAGAAATGAAGGGAAGTAGACGCCTTCAAAATATTGTGTTAGCCCGTCAAGTAGCCATGTATTTATCTAGAGAACTAACAGATAATAGTCTTCCAAAAATTGGGAAGGAATTTGGTGGTAAAGATCACACAACAGTTATTCATGCCCATGCTAAAATTAAATCTTTGATTGATGAAGACGATAATTTACGCTTAGAAATTGAATCAATCAAAAAGAAAATCAAATAACTTGTGGATAACTTTTACTTTATTATCTTTTTTATCCACATTTTTTAAACAAGCCCAAAAACTTGATATGACTTGTTTAAAGTCTGTTTTCCACAGATTTCACAGACTCTATTATTACTATTATCCTTCTAATACTAAAAATAAATAAAGGAGAATCCATGATTCATTTTTCAATTAATAAAAATTTATTTCTACAAGCATTAAATATTACTAAGAGAGCTATTAGTTCTAAAAATGCCATTCCTATTTTATCAACTGTCAAAATTGACGTGACCAACGAAGGTGTTACTTTAATTGGTTCAAATGGTCAGATTTCAATTGAAAATTTTATTTCTCAAAAAAATGAAGATGCTGGTTTGTTAATTACTTCTTTAGGTTCGATCCTTCTTGAAGCTTCTTTCTTTATCAATGTTGTATCTAGTCTACCTGATGTGACTCTTGATTTTAAAGAAATTGAACAAAATCAAATTGTTTTAACCAGTGGCAAATCAGAAATTACCCTAAAAGGAAAAGATAGCGAACAGTACCCACGAATCCAAGAAATTTCAGCAAGCACTCCTTTGGTTCTTGAAACAAAATTACTCAAGAAAATTATCAATGAAACAGCTTTTGCTGCAAGTACACAAGAGAGTCGTCCAATTTTGACAGGTGTTCATTTTGTATTGAGTCAACACAAAGAGTTAAAAACAGTTGCAACAGACTCTCATCGTCTAAGCCAGAAAAAATTAACGCTTGAGAAAAATAGTGATGATTTTGATGTTGTCATTCCTAGCCGTTCTCTACGCGAATTTTCAGCGGTATTTACAGATGATATTGAAACTGTAGAGATTTTCTTTGCCAATAACCAAATTCTCTTTAGAAGCGAAAATATTAGCTTCTATACTCGTCTCCTAGAAGGAAACTATCCTGATACAGATCGCTTGATTCCAACAGACTTTAACACTACTATTACTTTTGATGTTGTAAACTTACGACAGTCAATGGAGCGTGCTCGTCTTTTATCAAGTGCGACTCAAAATGGTACTGTGAAACTTGAAATTAAAGATGGGATTGTTAGCGCCCATGTTCACTCTCCAGAAGTTGGTAAAGTAAACGAAGAAATTGATACTGATCAGGTGACTGGTGAAGATTTGACTATTAGTTTCAACCCAACTTACTTGATTGATTCACTCAAGGCTTTAAATAGCGAAAAGGTGACCATTAGCTTTATCTCAGCTGTTCGTCCATTTACTCTTGTTCCAGCAGATACTGACGAAGATTTCATGCAGCTCATTACACCAGTTCGTACAAATTAAGTGAAAGAGGTTGAGCCTGGCTCGCCTCTTTTATGATATAATCGAAAAAGAAAAGGAGAGTAGTATGTATCAAGTTGGAAATTTTGTTGAGATGAAAAAACCACATGCTTGTACTATCAAGTCAACTGGTAAAAAAGCAAATCGTTGGGAAATTACACGTGTAGGGGCAGATATCAAAATCAAATGCAGTAATTGTGACCATGTTGTCATGATGGGGCGCTATGATTTTGATCGAAAAATGAATAAAATTATTGACTGAGAACCCTTAGTTAGAGGG
>NZ_JBBJZX010000145.1:0-2618 GCF_038148935.1 Streptococcus pseudopneumoniae
GCCGGCTCCAACCGCACCGGCCATAGCTGTTTCACCAACAAGGGAAATCAAGGTCACAGTCGTCACACGGATCAAGTCTGGAAGACCTTCTAGTAAGCCTTAGCTTCCTAGGTTAAAATTTTTTACCCGAAAAACTTCTTTTTTCTAGTGATAAAATCAACCCTATCACACTCACTACCAAAAACACCCACCAACAAAGCCTGATATCTTGCAAAGCTAAGAAGGAAAATACAGACATCCCCAAGGGTAATGTTAGGGAAAAAATCATACTCAAGAGATTATTACTTCGAGCTAATACATCCGCGCTCAAATTAGACAATAACAGAGTATCTAATTTAGGCATTGATTTCGACATCAAATACATGACAAAAGCTAAGCAGGCAACACCTACTACAGGAGAAAAATCTAAAATATTAGCAGTAGCAAGCAAGACAAACAGAATTGCATTGAGCGATAACAAACTTGAGAAAGACAATTTCCCAAAATAATCATGGGGAGTTAAGCTACCAAGAATAGCTCCTCCTAAGCTGACACATTCAATTAAAAATAGGGATTGAGCATAGCTGAGATGATAGATAGTATGGTCTAATAAGTAAAAATGGTAAATACCTCCAACAGCTCCTCCCAAAGTATTCATTACCAAAATGACAAGGATCATTTTAAACAATGATTTACTTTCTCTCTGCCTAAAGATATCATCCATGTCCGCATAGATTGCCTTAACTTGTTGAAGTAAACTAATCGACTTATTCTCTACACTTACAGACAAATGCGTCAATTCTCTTCTATTTTTGAACAAAATGAGAGAAGATAGTAAAAAGAAACCAGCATTCACAATTGCAACAAAAGAAAAATTTTGGTGGCTTGTTGTGAGTAGCCACACTCCTAAGGCTTGACCTCCTAGATTTGATAAATAGGAAACAAACTGAGTAAAGGAATAGGCTTCATAGAGCTTATCTTCTGAAATATTATGCTGGATAATCGGCATACGAAGGCCTGCTGTATAATCTGATAAAATATCCGAACAGATATTAACCATACAGATAAAAGCAAACGTTACGAAGTTCTGGTCTTGAATCACACTAGCAATCAAAAGAAATAGTAGACTTTGTACACAACCAACCCAGATAATTGTCCCTGCTTTATTCCGAGTATGATCAGCCTTAATCCCAACATAAAAAGTAAATAGAAAAGGTAAAATCGTAATCATATTCGCCATAAATACTGCTATATTTTTAAAGGGTAGACTCGCAGCATAAACGATAAATACCAGATTATAAATATAAGCTCCACTTGAGCTCAAAAACCTTGATAAGGTAAGTATTCTAAATAAATGATGTCTTAAGAATAGTTTCATAACAGGCCTTTCTCACATTTCAAAGAGTATTTCATTGAAACCAGTCTAACAAAAAAAGTGGGACTCCCCACTTTTTTGTAATATATTTTTTTCTGCAAATAGAAACTCTAGAGCCTAGAAACTACTAATTATCAATCCACCTACAAGCCTATTTATTTTTCATCAGTTGATGTAACGAGAATATATTACAAATCTTTATTTGAGAGCTGATTTGCAAAATAGTTTTCATAGTATCTTGCACCATCTACATACTCTAAATCTTGTAAGATTGTAATGCCTCTCTGGATTTTTTCAAGACCCTTATTTTTTACATTAAAAATAGTATCATAATACCCTTTAGCAATCATATAAATGATTTTAAGATAAGCTTGAGATTCTGGCAATTCTCGTTTTTCAATCTGAAAGATAAAATAATCTGCTTTTAATTTATCCTTTTCCTCTATCGCTTTAAAGAGTCCATTAATTAAAATGGTGTCAATACCAACTTTGTTACTAGGTAAAGAGCCTAATAAATCCGTCTTTTGCAACATCTCCCTAGAATATTTAAAATAGAGGGGCAGAGGAAACAAAGTAGAAATCGTTGAAAATAGTTCCAATTCATAATTTCCCCAGATGTCAATAGTAAAAAAATAGTCATAGAGAAAAGTCAGTTCTTCATCCGTTGCTCTTATTTCTGAATCAAAAAACACAAGAAGGCTTTTGATACGAATCATTTGTAAAAGATAGCTTGTTTCACCACTTGATCTATACTTTTGAGTCGTCTCTTCATACAAGGAATGGAGAGAATCAATCCCTTCTCTGTCATATAAATCCCAAAGATTTTCTTGAAAAGCCAAAACCTTTTTCTGAGAAAAACCACGTACCAAGTACATAAATTCATTCAAATCAGAGTGGATGTTATCTAAGGCAGTAATCAATTTCATAGATGATAGGTCTGCTTCTCCACGCTCAAATTTGCTCAACATGGAATAAGTAAACTCTCCTCCCGTCGCCTCCTGTAGAGATACATTCCGACTCTTTCTCAATTCTTTAAAAACTTCTCCCAGATTTTGCATATTGACTCCCCACAATTCTTAACTCTCTAACTCATAAAAGTAACGGTTGATAGCAACCAGTACAGAAAATTTCAAGTCTTGACTATAACGACAACTCCTATGAATAATGTACAGATTGCCTAGTTCTTTTTTATTTATGGCTCAATTTCTTAGTCAAGAAATCTCCCAAGAATTGGATTGCAAAGATAATCAAAATGATAATGATG
>NZ_JBBJZX010000146.1:0-2592 GCF_038148935.1 Streptococcus pseudopneumoniae
GTATTTTGAGCAACCTGCGGCTAGCTTCCTAGTTTGCTCTTTGATTTTCATTGAGCTTACATTTTATAGGAGCGCATTATTTTGCTTTTGCTGCGTACTCTTCATTACGTTTAATCATTTGTTTTCTGTACCAAGCAAAGATACCGATATAGAATACAAGGAAGACTACAGCACCAAGGATTGCTTTGATATCACCAGTTGTAGTGTTACCAATTGTCCAACCAAGAAGTTTTTCGATTGGTCCTTCAAGAGTAGAGTGAGTAATCAATTGAGTTTCACTCACACCTGCTGGGAAGGCACCTACACCTTTAGCAAGTTCTGTTGCAAATGGTGCGATAAGTGTACCTGAAAGAAGGAAGAGTGGCAACAAGAGTGTTCCAAAGATGATCATACGGAGCAATTTACCACGAGTTACAACCAAGAGAGCTGGAGTAACACCCATAGCGATGATACCTGCAAGTGGCAAGATACCATTTCCGACTTTTGAAAGAAGCACAGCTTCAATCAACATGATTGGTGCAAGTACGTTAGCACAAGCCCAGATTTCAGCACGACCAGCGATGAAAGGCCAGTCAAGACCGATGTTAAATTTACGTCCTTGAAGACGTTTAGTAGCAACGTTTGTAATACCTTGTGAAAGAGGTTCTACGGCAGCGATGAACCATGAACCGATAAGTGAGAAGAGTTCCAAAGATACACCAGCTGTCAAACCAAGAGACAACCATCCTCTGATAACAAGACGCCATTTATCTGCATCTTCAACTCCTGCAATTGGATGTGGAGTTCCCATAATACCGATAACGATACCAAGGATGAAACCGATGAAGAATTTAGATCCCCAGAAACCGATTTTCTTGTTCAATTTTGCGGCGTCAAAGTCGTATTTATCAAGACCTGGGAAGAATTTTTCAAAAATCTTATCCAAAACCATGATAACTGGGTTCATCATGTAGTTCATGTGAGTTGATGTCATTGGTGATGAACTTGGAGCGTTAAGAAGGTCATCAAATGTAGGTTTCATCAAGTCAGAGTTGATAATTTTCAACACACCAACAAGGACGATAGCTGCTGTAGCAATAAAGAGTGAAACCCCTTGACTCACACCATTGTTGTCAGCATACCATTTAATCAAAAGACCTGTGATAGACAAGTGCCAGATATCGAAGATATCGACGTCAAGTGTATCTGTTTTCTTCATAGCAAGCATCACTATGTTGACAATCAACATGATGAGCAAGAAGTAAAGTGTCCAAGCAGATCCCCAAGTGATTGTTGCAAGTGGTGCCCAACCAACGTCAGTGATACTCAATTGGATACCAGTGTTTTCAACGAATTTTGCTAGTGATGCTGAGAAAGCAGTGTTTAGCATACCGATGATGGCACCGATACCTGTAAGAGCGATGGCAAGTTTGATACCACCTTCAAGCGCTTTGGAGAATTTCACTCCAAAAAGTAAAGCCAATACTGTCAAAATGATCAACATGATGACAGGACCACCCATATCTAAGACGGGCGTGAAAACCTTTTTGATTAGGTCAAAGATTGCATCCATAACAGTTCCTCCCTTTTTATGTTATATGAATGTTAACAAATTAAAATTAGCTTAACCCGTGTTCTTTGATAGCTGCTTCAATATTGTCAAATACTGGAGCACTCATAGCTGGGATACGGAATAGGATTGGTCCAGCTTCGATAACTGGAATACCTGGGTCAAAACCAAGGTCTGTCGCAGCAATTGGTGTGAAGATGTCATAACCTTTGATAAGGTCTTCGTTAACATCTTTGACCATGACTGCATCACAGTGAACATCGTAACCACGGTTTGAAAGTTCTTCTTCAAGAGCACTTTTAATTTGGTGGCTTGAGTTAACACCTGCACCGCAGGCAGCAAGAATTTTAATCATATGGATCTCCTCCGATTTAATATTTTTAATAGACAAGATTAAGCGATTGCTTCAGCGATATAAGCATAGAGGGCTTCTGGTTCAGAAATCTTTGATAGGTCTTCAAGATGACCATTTCCTGTGAAGAAGTCCATCAACTGAGCAAGAATGTTCGTTTGACTTGAACTAGAGTTATTGATGATAAAGAAGAGCAAGGATACTTCTACTTCCTTATCCGGCGCAATCATATTGTGGAAAGTCACCGGTTTCTCTAATCGAACCACTACAACTTTCTCCGCTAAATTATGAACAATATCTGTGTGAGGAATAGCCACATTCGGCAAATCCTTACCCAAAAATTCCATATCCAAGCCAGTTGGAAATGACTTTTCACGCGTGATCAAGGCTTCACGATAGGTTGGAGTCACGATTTCTCGTTCTTCCAATAAAGTTGCAACCTGATCAAAGAGATGTTCTTGATTATTCGCTTCTAAGCAAAACACAAGGTTTTTGTCAAAGAAATGATCTAATCCCATAAAGTTTTCCCTTCTTTCCATTAACTTTATGCCATAAGTATAACACTATATGAAATCGTTGTCAATAGTTTTCTGTTGATTTTTGTCTCTTTTTTTATATTTTTGTTGCGTTTATAGTTTGTTATATAAAAATAAACACACAAACAAATACTACCAGCATTTTTTCTGTTCTA
>NZ_JBBJZX010000147.1:0-2473 GCF_038148935.1 Streptococcus pseudopneumoniae
GTTTCTTCTGCTAGTTTTTCCAAGCGTGTAGCAACATGCTGAAAAGTTGTTTCAGGGGAAGAATCACGTACAACAACGTTGGGGTAATAATAGGAGACATATGTATCAGTCCAAATGGTAAATACCCAAACAAAGAACAAACTAGCAAGCAGGTTGGATATGAGTATAAATAATTTTTTCATAGTGCATTCCTTATTCTAAAACAGAGGGCAGAAATACCCCTGACCTCTATAAACTAAACAAGCTTACTAAACTATTGATAAAAGAATCTTCTTCTCTCTAAATAGTTGAATTTTAAAGTAATACGAAATCAATCAGCCTTCCCAACATCAAGATCATTGGACTTCTTTTGTGATTCTACTCGAATCTCCAATCGTTTATCCTTCTGAATAACTGTTGATAGGGGATTGTATTACCAAATGCAAGAACACTTAGTAATACAAATATAACTATTTTTTTAATTCCACGTTTTTTTCTCATGCAATGAAACCCCTTTCTTTTTCCTTATTTTTATTCTAACATATATATTTTATTTATTCAAGTATTTATGTTCATTTTAACTTTTTTTTTATATTATTAAACATAAACATTTTTTATTCCTTTAACTTGCTATTTTGAACTAAAAAATTTATAATGAAATTAAGCAAATAGGAAGGTTTATTATCTTTAATGAATACACTCGCAGAGAAATTCAGATTGAAAAGAAAAGAGTTGAGACTCTCCCAACAAACTCTTGCAGAAGGACTTTGTGAACAAAGCCAGATTAGTAAAATTGAGAGAGGGCATTTCATTCCCTCCGCAGACCTTTTGTTCAAACTCTCCCAACGACTCGAAGTGCCATTAGATTATTTTTTTAATGAACAAATTGAAATTAAATCTAACCTCTCTAATTTCAAGCAATTATCTGCTCGACTATTAGATGATAGAAATTATGACGATTTGGAATATATTTATAGAATAGAGATTGAACGAAGTACTTTTCTAACACTAGAAGACCGAACTTACCTTGAATGGATTAAAGCTATTATTGACTTCTATCAATATGACAGTAAGTGTGAGGCTATTTCTTCATTGGAAAATATATTATTAAAAGTCTCCTCAACTACTCTGATTTATTTAAAGGTACTGAATACTCTATCTAATTTCTATTCCTTAGTGGGTCGTGAACAAGAATATGAGGCAAACTACTCTCATTTGATGGAGTTATATCAGACAAAAAATTTTGAGCATCAAGAGTTTTTATTTGGCTACATCAGAGTTCGTTACAACTACGCTCACTACCTAGTATCAAAGGAAAAATATAACGAAGCCATCCAAGAAGCTCTTGAGACGATTGAACTCTGTAAACAAAGACAGACAAGCTACCAACTGGCTCCTCTACTTATTCTTGTAGGAAATGCTGGAGCCAAATTTCTAGACAAAGAACAAGTCAAAAATTATTATATAGAAGCAAAAGAGTTATGTAAGATTTATAACAATCCTTTAATGTTGATGAAGATAGAAAATTATTTGAAGGAATTAGATACTGTTTAGTTAATCTTGACATTATAGTTTTTCTGAAACGTTAAATAACCTGTAAGGCTGATAGTGAAATGAATACTATCAGCCTTATTTCAAATTTATATTCTTCCAAAATCTCTTCAAACCACGTCAGCTCTTTGATTTTCATTGAGTATTAGTCTCTGGTGTTTGTTTAGCGTCTTAAAGAGACATTTGAGAAGATTGGAAACAGTTCTCTCTTTTCTCCGAGTATAATGATTGGTAGGAAGGGAGAGAAAAGATGAAATCAATGAGAATCTTATTTTTGTTAGCTTTAATTCAAATCAGTTTGAGTAGCTGTTTCCTATGGAAAGAATGCATCTTGTCCTTTAAACAAAGTACAGCTTTTTTCATCGGAAGTATGGTCTTCGTTTCAGGAATCTGTGCTGGAGTAAATTATCTTTATACCCGTAAGCAAGAAGTCCATAGTGTCCTAGCTAGTAAGAAGTCAGTGAATCTTTTTTACAGTATGTTACTCTTAATTAATTTGTTAGGAGCTGTTCTTGTCTTGTCAGACAACTTGTTCATCAAAAATACGTTGCAGCAAGAATTAGTTGACTTTTTATTGCCATCCTTTTTCTTTCTATTTGGGCTAGATTTGCTGATTTTTTTACCCTTGAAAAAATACATGCGCGATTTACTTGCTATGTTAGACAGAAAAAAGACAGTGTTGGTGACTATTTTAGCAACACTTCTCTTCTTAAGAAATCCAATGACCATTGTCTCTCTTCTGATTTATATTGGACTAGGTTTGTTTTTTGCCGCCTATCTTGTCCCAAATTCGGTTAAGAAGGAAGTTTCCTTTTATGGTCATATTTTCCGAGATCTTGTATTGGTCATTGCTACGCTCATTTTCTTTTAGAGAAAGCTTGTTTTTATGGATGTTATGATGGTAATACTCTTCGAAAATCAAATTCAAACTACGTCAGCGTCG
>NZ_JBBJZX010000148.1:0-2339 GCF_038148935.1 Streptococcus pseudopneumoniae
CTTTTTCAAATGTAAGCCCTATCTACGATACTGTTTCAAGAAACGAGTCATCTTTTCTTGGATTTGGGCTAGTTCATCGACACGAGGAAGGTAAACGATACGGAAGTGGTCTGGTTCTTTCCAGTTAAAGCCGCGACCATGAACCAAGAGAACCTTTTCCTGCTTCAAGAAATCAAGGACAAACTGCTCATCATCATCGATGCGGTACATATTGCGGTCGATTTTAGGGAAGATATAGAGTCCAGCCTTGGGTTTAACCGCAGACAAGCCTGGAATCTCTTGAATGGCATTATAAATGAAATTTCTTTGCTCGTAGATTCGTCCACCAGGAAGGAGCAATTCATCGACTGACTGGTGACCGCCCAAGGAAGTTTGGACGACTTGTTGGGCCAAAACGTTAGAGCAAAGGCGCATATTGGACAGCATATTGAGACCTTCGATATATCCCTTGACGTGTGTCTTAGGTCCAGACAAGACCATCCATCCAACACGGAAACCTGCTATGCGGTGGGATTTTGACAGACCATTCATGCTGACACAGAAGACATCTGGTGCCAAGCTCGCCACAGGCGTATGCACATGTCCATCCATGACCATGCGGTCATAGATTTCATCCGCAAAGATAATCAAATCGTTTTGACGGGAAATCTCAATAATCTCCAGCAAGAGTTCCTTCGGATAAAGGGCTCCAGTTGGGTTGTTTGGATTGATAAGGACGATTGCCTTGGTATTGGAAGTAATTTTTGACTTGATATCGTCAATATCTGGATACCATTCTGCAGCTTCATCACAGATATAGTGAACGGCATTTCCTCCAGCTAGGCTGACAGCTGCTGTCCAGAGAGGATAGTCTGGCATTGGCACTAAGACCTCATCCCCGTTGTCCAAAAGCCCCTGCATGGACATGACAATCAACTCACTGACACCATTTCCAAGGTAGATATCATCAATATCTACGTTTGGGAATTTCTTCAATTGACAATACTGCATAATGGCCTTACGGGCTGAAAAAATCCCTTTGGAGTCAGAATATCCTTCACTATCACGCGCATTCATAATCAAGTCATGAATGACTTCGTCTGGCGCTGTAAAACCAAATTCTGCTGGATTTCCTGTATTCAGACGTAAAATCTTTTCTCCGTTTGCTCGCATCCGCATGGCTTCTTCCAAAACAGGACCACGGATATCATAAGCAACATGCTCTAACTTACTAGACTTGTTATATTCTTTCATCTTGTTTCCTCAATTCATCGAGATAGTAACATTATACCACTAGAAAGAGAATGCGACAAGTTTACTGAAATGTGTTACTAAAATCCTACAGAAGAAAAACCTCACTAAAAGCGAGGTCAAGACAGGGGAGATAGCAGGTGTTTTGCCAAAAAAACATCACATACCAAAAGATAAACCTAGAAAAAGCAGGCCTAAAAAGGAGTCATAGAGAAGATTAAACATGAGGAAAAGCCCCCATATCATCAAGTAATCCCAACGCCCACTTCGTTTTGCAACCAGGAATAAGATTAGATGGTAGAGTACATGAAAGACTAAAAATCCGATAAACCCTGGATAAAGAAACGGTACCAGACTCTCTAATTGCCAGATCATGACAACTTCTACCAAGACTGAAACTAGGATGATTCCATAATAAAGGAAATTTGATGTTTGAAAAGAGTTTTTCATCATTCTCCCTCCCTTCACTTCTTTCCTGCTATCCTTTCTTTTATTTTATCATATATTTATATAGATTTTAAGCGCTAACATTCTTTTGAAAAATACTTTTTTTGCTTTACTTCTATAGTGAAAAGGTTTACAATGATAGTAAGAAAATTTCAGGAGGTTTCATTATGGCACAACGTTACCAAAATATCATGGTCGCAATCGATGGTTCTAAAGAAGCGGACTTGGCTTTTATCAAGGGAGTTCATTCTGCTCTACGAAACGACGCTAAACTCACCATCGCCCATGTCATTGACACACGCGCTCTCCAAAGCGTATCCACCTTTGATGCTGAAGTTTACGAACAACTCCAAGTTGACGCTGAAAGTCTGATGAAAGAGTACGAAAAACGTGCTAAAGATGCTGGTGTGGCAGATGTTCATATCGTCATTGAAATGGGAAATCCAAAGACCCTACTAGCACGTACTATTCCAGATGCTGAGGAAGTGGACCTCATCCTCGTTGGCGCAACTGGTCTCAACGCCTTTGAACGCCTCTTGGTCGGATCTTCATCTGAATATATCCTCCGCCATGCTAAGGTCGATTTGCTGGTCGTGAGAGAACAAGAAAAAACCTTATAACCACGAAAAAAGGAGCTCAGCGCTCCTTTTTGTTTACTATTT
>NZ_JBBJZX010000149.1:0-2285 GCF_038148935.1 Streptococcus pseudopneumoniae
TTTTACTATCGAGAATTTAGCGACTTTATCACGGCTAATACCATGAAGGTGGTCAGCAAGGTGTCTGTTGGTACTGCAGAACTAGAGTTACTGCGTCCTTGGGATTTTATCTATTTTATGGATTTCCCATTGCTAGCTTTCCTTTTCTATAAAAAATTCATCCATCTGGATAGGAGACCTTTCAAATTCCGCTCCAGTGTTGCTATCACTGCACTCTCAGCCCTGCTCTTTTCAGCTAATCTTTTCTTGGCTGAAATTGAGCGTCCCGATCTCCTATCACGAGGATTTTCGAATTATTATGTTGTCCGCGCCCTCAGTTTACCAGCTTTTCTAGGTTATAGTGCCAACCAATCCTATAGCGCCAACAAGGAACGTGCCAAGGCCTCTGAGACCGACCTGCAACCTATTACAGATTATATTCAAGAACATTCGGCTAAGCCCAATCCAGACTATTTTGGCTTGGCCAAAGGAAAAAATGTGATTTATCTCCACTTGGAAAGTTTCCAGCAGTTCCTACTTGACTATAAACTCAACATAGATGGAACTGAGCATGAAGTCACTCCCTTCCTTAATTCCCTCTACCATTCGCAATCAACCCTAGCCTTTTCGAATATCTTTAACCAAGTCAAGGCTGGTAAGACCTCAGATGCGGAAACCATGCTGGAGACTGGTTTGTTTGGACTTGACCAAGGTTCCTTTATGGTCAACTATGGAGGTACCAATACCCAGCAGGCAGCGCCTTTCATCCTATCGAAAAATGGCTACCAATCAAGTGCAGTCTTTCACGGTAATATCGGGACCTTCTGGAATCGAAATACGACCTATAAACAATGGGGCTACCAATACTTCTTTGATGCTTCCTACTTCACCAAGCAAGACAGTAGCAATTCTTTCCAATATGGTTTAAATGATAAAATCATGATGAAAGATTCTATCCAGTATCTGGAGCATTTACAGCAGCCTTTTTATGCTAAGTATATCACGGTGTCCAATCACTATCCCTATGCTAGCAATCTGACTGGCGATGAGCTTGGTTTCCCACTGGCCAAAACCAAAGATGAAACAATCAACGGCTACTTCCAAACAGCCAACTATCTGGATAGCGCCATCAAAGCCTTCTTTGACTATCTCAAAGAAAGTGGCCTCTATGAAAAATCCATCATCGTCATTTACGGAGACCATTATGGTATTTCCAACTCCCGCAATCCTGAGCTGGCACCCTTGATTGGAAAGACTTCTGAGAACTGGTCGAATTACGACAATGCCATGTTGCAACGAGTGCCTTTTATGGTAGTCATGCCTGGCTATGAAAAAGGACAAATCATCAATACCTACGGTGGACAAATCGATATCTTACCGACTCTCGAACACCTCCTTGGTATTGAGTCCAATTCCTTCCTTCAAGTTGGACAAGACCTCCTATCACCAGACCATCAAGAAATCGTTGCCTTTCGAACTGCCAATTCCTTCGTCACACCAAAATACACCAGCTATGACGGACGAACCTACTATACTGAAAGTGGTCTTGAAATCAGCAATCTTGATGAACAAACTCAGACCGAACTGGAAAGCGTTCGGCAAGCAGCTAGTCAACAGCTGAAAATCAGCGACCAGATTCAAACTGGTGATTTGATTCGTTTCTACCAAGCAGATCATCTTGGAAAAGTTGATACAGAAAGTATTTCTTACCTCAATTCTTTACCAATTCTGCAAAATATTGAGCAGGAAAAAGGTAGTCAGTCAACCAGCCTCTTTAGCCAACGACAAGGCAAAACTAGTACTGACCTTTTCAAGGCACCAAGTTATCAAGAACTCCACCCAGAGTCTGCAGAAACCGAATCAAAATCACAATAAAAGATGCTCTTCCATCGTGGAGGAGCATTTCTTTTTATCAACAAAAATCAAAGAGCAAACTTGGAAGCTAGCCGCAGGCTGTACTTGAGTACGGCAAGGCAAAGCTGACGTGGTTTGAAGAGATTTTCGAAGAGTATTAACTGTGAGATTGTAGCTAGAGAGGTTGTATCAGCAATATATGTCTGTCAAGTTTAGTGGTGTAGATAGTAAAATAAAGATGAGAAGGCATATAGAGAAGATAAATCAGCTTCAGCAGGTATCTGGAAAATTTGATTTTATAGAAAAGCCTTTTGTTACAAACTAAATATACTATCAATAAATAATATTATAGAAGCAAGAATAATTATAATTTCACCTATCTGCATAATCCTATTTCGAACTCTAAATATATGTTCTATCAAAAATACTTGGATCACACACATTATAGGAAT
>NZ_JBBJZX010000150.1:0-2243 GCF_038148935.1 Streptococcus pseudopneumoniae
GTAAGCGCGTCATAACAAGGTATCTATCATTCATGGAAGACCTCCTGTATACTATTAGTAAAGTAAAAACCATTGGAGGATATTTTAATGCCACAACCTATTGTTCCTGTAGAGATTCCGCAATCTCGTCGTTTTGATTCTAAAAAGAGAAATGATATTCTGCTTAAAATTCGTATTGGCAAGCTTGAAGTAAGTTTTTTTCAATCTCTCAATCTCGAAATGATAGAACAGCTTTTGGATAAGGTGTTGCTCTATGACAATTCATCTATCTAGCCTAGGGCAGGTCTATCTCGTATGTGGGAAAACGGATATGAGGCAAGGCATTGATTCACTTGCTTATCTCATTAACACCCACTTTGAATTGGATCCTTTCTCAGGTCAAGTCTTTCTCTTTTGTGGTGGACGTAAAGACCGCTTTAAAGCCCTTTACTGGGATGGTCAAGGATTTTGGCTACTTTATAAACGCTTTGAGAATGGTAAACTGACTTGGCCAAGTACAGAAAAGGATGTCAAAGCTCTCACACCTGAACAAGTAGATTGGCTTATGAAGGGCTTTTCTATCACTCCTAAAATAAATTCATCAGAAAGTCGTGATTTCTATTGAAATGAGGACTTTCTTTTTAGTATAATGAAGTTAGAAAACAAGGAGGGAAGCCCATGGAAGAATTATTAAAAATCATTCAACAACAGAGTGCTACAATTGATAGTCTCACCAATGAACTTGCCCTTCTTCGTGAACAAGTGGCTTATCTGACGCAAAAGCTCTATGGAAAATCCTCTGAGAAAAGTGTTTGGCCCTCTGGACAACTCAACCTTTTTGAGGAAGAGTCTCCATCTGAAGAAGATGGAGATGTTCCCAGTTGAAACAGAGGAAATTACCTACAAACGTAAGAAATCTAAAGGAAAACGCCAAGCTCTTCTTGCCCAATTTGATTCAGAAGAAGTTCATCATCAAGTAGAAGAGAGCATTTGCCCTGATTGTCAGGGAGAGCTAAAAGAGATTGGAGCGACCCTTCAACGCCAAGAATTAGTCTTTATTCCTGCGCAATTAAAACGAATAGATCATATCCAACACGCTTATAAGTGCCAAGCATGCAGTGAGAAAAATCCGAGTGATAAAATTGTGAAAGCTCCTATTCCTAAAGCCCCTTTGGCGCATAGCCTTGGCTCAGCTTCTATTATCGCTCACACCATCCATCAGAAGTTTAATCTGAAGGTACCCAATTATCGCCAAGAAGAAGATTGGGCTAGGATGGGTTTACCAATCACACGTAAGGAAATCTCTAATTGGCATATTAAGGCAAGTCAATACTATTTAGAGTCCCTTTATAACCTTTTACGAGAAAAGTTGTTAGAACAACCTCTTCTTCATGCGGATGAAACCTCTTATCGGGTTCTAGAGAGTGATAGCCATCTGACCTACTATTGGACTTTTTTGTCTGGGAAAGCTGAGAAGCAAGGGATCACGCTTTACCACCATGATCAGCGTCGGAGTGGTTTAGTAGTGCAAGAATTCCTAGGAGATTATTCTGGATATGTGCATTGTGACATGTGGTCTGCTTATCGTCAACTGGAAGAAGCTGAACTTGTTGGTTGTTGGGCGCATGTGAGAAGGAAGTTTTTTGAAGCTACCCCCAAGCAAGCAGATAAATCATCGTTAGGTGCCAAAGGTTTAGCTTATTGTGATCAGTTATTTTCTTTGGAGAGAGACTGGGAAGACTTGTCAGCTGATGAACGCCTACAGAAACGTCAAGAAGAGCTCCATCCCTTAATGGAAGACTTCTTTGCTTGGTGCCGACGTCAGTCAGTTTTATCTGGTTCAAAACTAGGGAGGGCAATTGAATACAGTCTCAAGTATGAAGAAACCTTTAAGGCCATTTTGAAAGACGGGCATCTGGTCCTTTCCAATAATCTAGCTGAACGCGCCATTAAATCATTGGTTATGGGACGTAAAAATTGGTTGTTTTCTCAAAGTTTTGAAGGAGCTAAAGCAACAGCTATTATTATGAGTTTGTTGGAAACAGCTAAACGTCATCAACTAAATAGTGAAAAATATCTATCCTATCTTCTAGAACGTCTTCCAAACGAGGAAACTCTCGTAAACAAAGAGGTTTTAGAGGCTTATTTACCATGGACTAAAGTTGTACAAGAAAAGTGCAAATAAGAAATCTCCAGATTAGGAACTATCTATGAGTTCTCTAGTCTGGAGATTTTTCAATATACTTCGTTATTGGGCGCTTACG
>NZ_JBBJZX010000152.1:0-2213 GCF_038148935.1 Streptococcus pseudopneumoniae
GCCCTTGGCTTGTTCTAGGTAGGCTGCTGGAACATCGATACTATCTTTAACGTTGTTTTCAACTGCAGAGTTAACATCGCTTCTTGTTACAAGACCGTTCAAGGTAATATTGACATTACGTGTCTTGACAACCTTATTCAAATTTGGTTTATCACCGGCTGCTTCATAGACAGTCAGGGTAGCTTCATAGGTATTTGTACCATTCGTACGAAGTGTATCTAATAGATCTTGATCCTTCTTACCTTCAGTGTTACCATTCAAAGATACTTGATAGTAATACTTACCATCAGGTAAATTTTTCACTGGTGGAATTTTCTCGTTTTGAGCGACACCGTTATCTGACCATGGTGCCTTGTCGGATGCCTTGAGCAAGAGACGAGTCAACATACCATCGCCTGCGAAAAGTTCGTATTTAAGCGGTTTGTTTACACCCGCCAAGAACGGACCGGAAGCTTTGGCTTGTTCTAGGTAGCCCGCTGGGACATCGATACTGTCTTTAACATCCTCATCGACAGCTTTTTCAATATCTTCTGGAGTTGCTTGTGTCCCTGCCGCATCAGCTGTATCTACAGCTTCTTTTAAGACATCTGTTAGCTCTGGATTTTCTTGTTCTTCTTCACCTTTTTCAAAAAGTGTATCCAGACGAGAAGGGCTTGTTTCCTCGCTCACTTCAGTTCTTTCTGTAGGTGTAGAAAGTGAGTTCGTATTTCCAGCAACGGCCTCAGGTTTCGCTCCAGCAAGAACGGTGTCTCCCTGAGTTTCTGCTAAGTCACTCTCTTTCGTTACCGATTCCCCTTCAGGTAAGACTTGAGCAGGGGTCGGATTGAGCCCATCGGCACGTACAGAACTTGGCTGACCAACTAGGACAAAGAAGCCACTAGCCACAACAACTGAGGCAACACCGACACTAAGACGGCGAATAGACCAACGAGTATATCTTTGATTTGGATTGAATTTCATAGGATTCTCCTTAGAGTTTTTCTTTATTTGATGACTCTAGTATAATCTCCTAAAATTAAAAAGGACTAAGAAAAAGTTAAAATTTTTCTTAAATCCCTCTTATAAAATACTTATATCAATTAAATCCATAAACAGATTTGGTGATTTGATAGACAACATTGGACAGTTTGCGAGCTGGCAAGACAGAATGTTTGGTCAAACGGCTGAGCATGGTCTTACGGATAGCCTGAAAAACCTCTGGATTTTCCTGCTGAATATAGGTCCACAGCTCCCGTTTTTTTGCCAGATGCTCCGCTGTCCCTGCTCGGTTGAGCAGGGCACTGGAAATAACAGTCGTGATTTCAATGTGATTCAGCAGATATTCTCGCATTTTGGGGTGGCTCACTTGGGACAAGTCAAGCTGGTCTACCAAGAGTCGATTGACTTTAAGTTGCTGGTCAATGCGCTTAATCATCACTTGCTCATTGACAGACTGGCCCTCACGCCCAATCAAATAACGATAGAAATCGACAGGCAGATAGTACATGGTCTTGACCTGCTGAAGGGGGGTAAAGACAAAGAGATTATCGACATAAAAGGTATGCTCAGGCAGTTGGAACTGGCTCTCTCGCAACAAATCTGTCCGGTAAATCAGCGAGTGCATCATGATATACTGGCCTTTGGAGAAATTTCCGACCTGATCCCAGCCAAAAATCTGCTGGACAGGCAAGACTGACTCGTAACTCATACTCTTCTTACGAGACTGACCTTCCTTTTCATATACAAAATTAGTCACAAAGGCATCCACCTCTTGCCCCTGGCTCTCAAGTTCCTGCAAGGTTTCAAGAATTTTCAGGTAAGCACGAGGATCCACCCAGTCATCACTGTCAACTACTTTAAAATAGCGCCCAGAAGCCTCTGCCAAGCCACGATTGACAGCACCGCCATGGCCTTTATTTTCCTGATAAATGGCTCTAACGATGCTAGGATACTTGCTGGCTAAACGCTCAGCGACTTCTTGAGTCTGGTCCTGAGACCCGTCATTGATAATCAAAATCTCAACTTGCTCACCACCAATCACTAGCGACTCCACACAGTAATGAAGATAGGCAGCGGCATTATAGCTAGGGATGGCGATAGACAATAACTTCATAATCTACTCCTTTAGGGGACTGATTTTTTCTTATACTCTTCGAAAATCTCTTCAAACCGCATCAACCCTATCTGCAACCTCAAAACAGTGTTTTGAGCAGCCTGCGGCTAGTTTCCTAGTT
>NZ_JBBJZX010000153.1:0-2167 GCF_038148935.1 Streptococcus pseudopneumoniae
AACAAAATTGTCTCCTGTTATAGAGGAGAAAGTTACGGACAGAAAGTTATGAGTGCTCTCATATAAAAGAGATAGTAGTAAACTTAGAAATAGTCCTCTATCCCTCTCATACTGTTTCATCCATCGAAAATAGGAATATAAGCCCAAAGGAAGTAAAAATGTTGCAGTCCCTAACCCATCCAAATTTAGAAGATAAAAGGAAAGTTCAAGTACTACTTCTACTAGTAATGTATAAGCACCAAAAACGTATAGCTCTTTTCTATTTATTTGACCTTTACAAATTAAACGGTAACTTTGACTAATAATTAAAAAATGACCAATAACTGTCCCAAATCCAAGTAAATTCATTACTCTTTCTCCTTATTTCATTACTTTTTTCGTTGGAAAAGAAAATCAAGGAGGATGTCTGAAATCCTACTTTCTCCACCTTTAATATTTTGCAAGTCTTTTTCCTTCAAGGCTACAAACTGTTCCAATTTAACTGTGTTTTTCATAATAAAATCTCCTAAAATGTTTTTTTCTTGTAAGCTAACTTACAAAAACCATTATACAAAATGGAATTTCATTTTAGATAAAATTCTCTCAACTGTCATTTTTTTCTCCCCAAGTGTACTTTTTTAAGAAAAAAGCCGGGAAAATTCCCAGCTTTGCTACTATATTGATCCCAGCAGGATTCGAACCTGCGACCGTTCGCTTAGAAGGCGAATGCTCTATCCAGCTGAGCTATGAGACCTAACACAATTATTCTACCAAAAATTCAATTAAAAGTCAATTCTCTATTTATGATAGGGTGATCCCTGCTGAATCGTAAAAGCGCGATAGATTTGTTCAACAAGAACTAGTCTCATTAACTGATGGGGCAAGGTTAAACGGCCAAAGCTGACAGAAAGATTGGCTCTCTTTTTTACAGCTGATGATAATCCTAAACTCCCTCCAATGATAAAGGTAAGAGTAGAAAATCCTTTTATAGAAGCTTCTTCTAAATTCTTACTAAATTCTTCCGAGGAGAAAGTTTTCCCTTCAATGGCTAACACAATAACAAAATCACGGTCACCAACTTTTGATAAAATTCTCTGACCTTCTATTTCTAAAATCTTTTGATTTTCTGATTCACTGGCCCTATCTGGTGTTTTTTCATCTGCTAACTCAATCATTTCAAGTTTAGCAAATCGAGAAATTCGTTTTGAATACTCTGCAATACCATCTTTTAAATACTTTTCTTTCAGTTTCCCAACTGTTACAACTTTAATTTTCATGACTCTATTCTAACATATTCTCTATTTTTTCACATCTTATTCACAAAATAAAAAGTTAATTTTAACCGAGAAAATCACAGATTTTTGGAAGTTATCCACAGTTTGTGTAAAACTTTTTGTGTTTAAGTTATAATTAAGCTAGTCAGTTTATACTTTCAGTAATTCAAAAATATGGAGGCAAATATGAAACATTTAAAAACATTTTACAAAAAAGGGTTTCAATTATTAGTCGTTATCGTCATTAGCTTTTTTAGTGGAGCCTTGGGTAGTTTTTCAATAGCTCAACTAACTCAAAAAAGTAGTGTAAGCAACTCTAACAACAATAGTACTATTACACAAACTGCCTATAAGAACGAAAATTCAACAACACAGGCTGTTAATAAAGTAAAAGATGCCGTTGTATCCGTTATTACTTATTCAGCAAATAGACAAAATAGCGTATTTGGCAATGATGAGACTGATACAGATTCTCAGCAAATCTCTAGTGAAGGATCTGGAGTTATTTATAAAAAGAATGATAAAGAAGCTTACATCGTCACCAATAATCACGTTATAAATGGCGCCAGCAAAGTAGATATTCGTTTGTCAGATGGAACTAAAGTACCTGGAGAAATTGTCGGAGCTGACACTTTCTCTGATATTGCTGTCGTCAAAATCTCTTCAGAAAAAGTGACAACAGTAGCTGAGTTTGGTGATTCTAGTCAGTTAACCGTAGGAGAAACTGCTATTGCCATTGGTAGCCCGTTAGGTTCTGAATACGCTAATACTGTCACTCAAGGTATCGTATCTAGTCTCAATCGAAATGTATCTTTAAAATCTGAAGATGGACAAGCCATTTCTACAAAAGCCATCCAAACTGATACTGCTATTAACCCAGGTAACTCTGGTGGCCCACTGATCAATATTCAAGG
>NZ_JBBJZX010000154.1:0-2125 GCF_038148935.1 Streptococcus pseudopneumoniae
GTTGATAGACAAAAGCAGACCAGCACCTGCAAGCAAACCAAGTGTGAGTAGTTTAGATTTTTTCATAACTATTTCCTCCTATCATGAAAATTTAAAGTTGCTGTATGATTTTAACCTCCTTTTGGATTTTTTATATTTTATAATATATATGTTAATCTAAATATTTCTAACTCTATTTTACTCCCCTATAAAATGAATGTCAACAAATAACATAAAAACATTGTGAAAAAAATATTTTACCGTACTAGAACTACTTACTCACTTCTTGGTACTAAATTAAGTCATTTCTCCGATATTATTTTATATAACTACTAAAAATCCTCATGCCCCACCAAGTGGTGCTGAAAGGCATAGACCGCAGCTTGTGTGCGATCACTGACCTCAAGTTTGGCAAGAATGTTAGACACGTGCGTCTTGACCGTCTTGAGAGAGATAAAAAGTTCGTCTGCGATACGCTGATTTTCGTAACCCTTGGCGATGAGTTGAAGCACATCTCGCTCACGCGCAGTCAGGTCCTCATGTAGTTCCATGTGATTGCGGTGGTATTCAACCTTCTTGCTAACCTCTTGTTCAATAGCCAGCTCCCCAGCAGCCACCTTACGGACGGCATGGAGTAGTTCGTCTGCACTAGAAGTCTTGAGCATATAGCCCCTAGCACCAGCATTTAAAACAGGCATGATTTTTTCATTGTCTAGGTAAGAGGTCACAATCAAAATCTTGGCTTCAGGCCATTCTTTTAGGATAGCCAAAGTCGCGTCAATCCCATTTATCTCAGGCATGACAATATCCATGACAATGACATCTGGACGCAGTTCCAAGGCCAAGTCAATTCCTTGAGATCCGTTTGCCGCCTCACCCACAACTTCTACATCATCTTGGAGGTCAAAGTAGCTTTTCAAGCCCAATCGGACCATTTCATGGTCATCTACTAGTAAAATTTTCATCTTTACTCCTTATAGTTCCTTATCTAACAAGGGAATACGGATATCAACTGCCAGCCCTTGCTTGGGAGCTGTTAATAACTGAACTGTCCCTGCCATATCTTCAACCCGCTCCTTGATATTGCGAAGTCCATAACTTAAGTCGTCTAAGCTCCCCAACTGGAAACCAATCCCATTGTCCACCACCTTCAGCTGTACTTCAACATCTGTCTGATAGAGATAGACATCCAAACAAGAGGCCTGGGCATGGCGGAGGGTATTGCTAATCAACTCCTGCAAAATGCGGAAGATATGCTCCTCAATCTTCTTGGGCAATTTCGTCATATTCTGCTTGAGACTAACCTTGAGATCACTCTTGTCCTCAAGCTCTTTTAGGAGAATTTGAATCCCTTCTATCAAGCTCTTCTGCTCCAGTTCAATTGGTCGCAAGTGCAGGAGCAAGACTCTCAAGTCCTTCTGGGCAGTTTCTAAAATAGCTGTGACACTCTGCAACTGGATCTGCATCTTTTCTCTATCCAATTTCAAAGCCTGCTGACTGACGCCTGATAAAATCATGTGAGCCGCAAACAACTCCTGACTGACTGTATCGTGCAAATCCCGAGCAATTCGCTTCCGTTCCTTCTCGATGATTTCCTCTTCCTGAGCAAGACTCTGATTTTCAGCTTTTTGAAGAGCCTCCGTCAAAAGGTTAAGTTTACCTGACAAGGACTTGAAACTGACATCCAAATCTGGATCTGTAACCTGAACCACTTCTTGCCCTGCCAACAAACGCTTGAGATTGGCCTGCATTTTTCTTAGAGAAAGCTCTTCAACACCTCTCCAAAACAGGGCTAAGAGAAAGGTCATGGACATGCTGAATACCAACAACAAAAAGATAAATTTTTCTGTTTTTTCGACATCGTGCAAGAAAATAGACCAGTCAAAGTCAAGGATGTCCAGCAAGCTGTGGGAGAAAAATAAGACAAACAGGATAGAGGTGAGAGCAATCATTACATAGGCTTGTTTTTTCATCCTCTAACCACCTCCACATCCCCAATCATAGTGGTCAAGAAAATCTTGACACTCTTGTTACTCTTGAGATAGTCTTTAGTTTCTTGATGATAGTGTTCATTGCGGAGAGCACGCTTGGGCTGA
Source organism: Streptococcus pseudopneumoniae (assembly GCF_038148935.1). Classification (GTDB taxonomy): domain Bacteria; phylum Bacillota; class Bacilli; order Lactobacillales; family Streptococcaceae; genus Streptococcus; species Streptococcus pseudopneumoniae_U. The sequence goes on from NZ_JBBJZX010000154.1 coordinate 2,076, forward strand.
TTGAAAAAAGTCAAATCACCATAGAGACAATTAACGCTGAGACTGACTTC
>NZ_JBBJZX010000155.1:0-1981 GCF_038148935.1 Streptococcus pseudopneumoniae
GTTTGCTCTTTAATTTTCATTGAGTATAAGTAAATTTCTATCTTGATTTTCAGATAAAAATCTTTCCTTCTGTGGCCTCTTCTTACGCTTGAGAAGGGCTTCTGCCGACATGGCTTCTTCCTTACTGGCAAATCCTTGAGCATAGATAAGTTTGACTGGTAAGCGAGCCCTAGTATACTTAGCTCCCTTACCACTATTGTGCACAGCGAGGCGTCTTCTCACATCAGTCGTATAGCCTGTATAGTAGGAGCCATCTCTACATTCTACTACATACATGAAAGCCTTATGATCCATAATAAATCTCTTCGAGTTCCGGCGTATAAGAGCCATCATCATTGTGGACAATGAGAGGTGGCAAGACCTTAAAGCCACTTGTCGAGCCATCCTTGATAGCCTCAATCAAGAGCATATTGGCTTCTTTTTCCCGCTTTGGATAAACAAACTGCAGGCGCTTAGGGGCTAGATTATGCCGTTGTAACGTATCCAAAATATCCAGAAGTCGATCAGGACGATGAACCATGGCCAAACGCCCATTAGATTTGAGAATACTCTGGGCACTACGACAGATTTCCTGCAAATTGGTCGTGATTTCATGTCGCGCCAAGAGATAATGTTCACTCTCATTTAAGTTGGAATGAGGATCCACCTTGAAATAGGGTGGATTACACAAAATCATATCCACCTTACTTCCCTGAATGTAAGCAGGCATATTTTTCAAATCATCACAGATGACTTCCATCTGCTCTTCCAAACCATTCAAACGGACAGAGCGTTCAGCCATATCCGCCAAACGCTCCTGAATCTCAACAGCCAAAATCTGTGCCTGAGTACGAGTGCTAGCAAATAGCCCCACTGCTCCATTCCCAGCGCAGAAATCCACAATCAAGCCCTTTTTAGGAAAACGTGGAAAACGTGACAAGAGAACACTATCCACCGAATAGCTAAAAACCTCTCTATTTTGAATGATTTTAATATCTGTTGAGAAGAGCTGGTTAATGCGCTCCCCTGATTTTAATAATTGTTCTTCTTCCATGGTTCTATTATAGCAGATTTATATTAACATTACAAAAAATATAAAATTCTAAACTACTTCTTCTTTTTTAAATAGTGCAAGGCTTCTCTAGTCCAAATTGGCATCATTCGTTTAAGAGGCGCAAAGCCGTAGTTAAAACGGTCGCTTGAAAAGCGTCTCCGTCTCGGAAACTGGTGCTTTTCTTCCTCCAAAGTGCGGATAGAAAGACTGGCTTTCCCTGTAAATTCATCTAAATCCACTACCTGAACCAGAACCTCTTCATCGACTTTCAAGGCTTCATGAATATTTTCAATAAAGCCTGTCCGAATCTCTGAAATGTGAATCAGCCCCGTATCACCTGTCTCTAGCTCAACAAAGGCACCATAGGGCTGAATCCCTGTAATACGACCCTTTAGCTTATCACCGATTTTCATCTTAGTCCTCGATTTCAATTGTTTCAATCACAACATCTTCAACTGGCTTGTCCATAGCTCCTGTCTCAACAGCAGCAATGGCATCCAAGACAACGTAAGAAGCTTCATCAGCTAACTGTCCAAAAACCGTGTGACGGCGGTCTAGGTGAGGTGTCCCACCTTGGTTAGCATAGATTTCTGCAATCGGTTCTGGCCAACCACCACGAGCAATTTCTTTCTTAGAATATGGCAGGTGTTGATTTTGCACGATAAAGAACTGGCTGCCGTTGGTATTTGGACCAGCATTGGCCATGGAAAGAGCTCCACGGATATTGTAAAGTTCTTCTGAAAATTCATCCTCAAAAGATTCGCCGTAGATGGACTCGCCACCCATACCAGTTCCAGTTGGGTCTCCACCTTGGATCATAAAGTCCTTGATAATACGGTGGAAAATGACACCATCATAGTAGCCATCTTTTGAAAGAGCTACAAAATTAGCCACTGTTTTAGGAGCATGTTCAGGGAAAAGCTTGATACGCAAGTCTCCGTGATTGGT
>NZ_JBBJZX010000156.1:0-1904 GCF_038148935.1 Streptococcus pseudopneumoniae
AATTACAGTACGTTATTTAAAGAAAGCGGATTAAAAAGCATATTCTGGTCATCAGAAAGTGCACTAATCCGCTTTGTTGTTTTTAGTTTTAAATATTTCATATGTATATAGAATTTTCTGAAAATTCAAGAATTTTCTTCTGTTCATTGTTTTTAAAATGTGCTATAATAGTAAAAACTGAAATGGGAGGGAACAAATGACTGAATTAGATAAACGTCACCGCAGTAGCATTTATGACAGCATGGTTAAATCACCAAACCGTGCCATGCTTCGTGCGACTGGTATGACAGATAAGGACTTTGAAACACCGATTGTGGGAGTGATTTCGACTTGGGCGGAAAATACACCATGTAACATTCACTTGCATGATTTTGGGAAATTGGCTAAAGAAGGTGTCAAATCTGCAGGTGCTTGGCCTGTGCAGTTTGGAACTATTACTGTAGCGGATGGGATTGCCATGGGAACGCCTGGTATGCGTTTTTCTTTGACATCTCGTGATATCATTGCAGACTCAATCGAGGCGGCTATGGGTGGGCACAACGTGGATGCCTTCGTCGCTATCGGTGGCTGTGACAAGAACATGCCTGGATCTATGATTGCTATTGCTAATATGGATATCCCAGCTATTTTCGCTTATGGTGGAACTATTGCACCGGGAAATCTTGATGGCAAAGACATCGACTTGGTTTCTGTTTTTGAGGGGATCGGAAAATGGAACCACGGTGATATGACAGCTGAGGACGTGAAACGTCTTGAATGTAATGCCTGCCCTGGGCCTGGTGGCTGTGGTGGTATGTATACTGCTAATACCATGGCGACTGCTATTGAAGTTCTAGGTATGAGTTTGCCAGGGTCATCCTCTCACCCAGCTGAATCAGCTGACAAGAAAGAAGATATCGAAGCAGCAGGACGTGCTGTTGTTAAGATGTTGGAACTTGGTCTCAAACCATCAGATATCTTGACTCGTGAAGCCTTTGAAGATGCCATCACTGTAACTATGGCTCTCGGTGGTTCTACAAACGCCACTCTTCACTTGCTTGCCATTGCCCATGCTGCAAATGTTGACTTGTCGCTTGAGGACTTCAATACGATCCAAGAGCGTGTGCCTCACTTGGCCGATTTGAAACCATCGGGTCAGTATGTCTTCCAAGACCTCTATGAAGTCGGTGGTGTCCCTGCGGTTATGAAGTACCTCTTGGCAAATGGATTCCTTCATGGAGACCGCATCACATGTACTGGTAAGACTGTAGCTGAGAACTTGGCTGACTTTGCAGACCTCACACCAGGTCAAAAAGTTATCATGCCACTTGAAAATCCAAAACGTGCGGACGGTCCGCTTATCATCTTGAACGGGAACCTTGCTCCTGATGGTGCGGTTGCCAAGGTATCAGGTGTTAAGGTCCGTCGTCACGTTGGTCCAGCTAAGGTCTTTGACTCAGAAGAAGATGCTATTCAGGCCGTTCTGACAGATGAAATCGTTGATGGCGATGTAGTCGTTGTTCGTTTCGTTGGACCTAAGGGTGGTCCTGGTATGCCTGAGATGCTCTCACTTTCATCAATGATTGTTGGTAAAGGTCAAGGAGACAAGGTTGCCCTCTTGACGGATGGCCGTTTCTCTGGTGGTACTTATGGTCTGGTTGTTGGACATATCGCTCCTGAAGCTCAGGATGGTGGACCAATTGCCTACCTTCGTACAGGCGATATCGTTACGGTTGACCAAGATACCAAAGAAATTTCCATGGCCGTATCCGAAGAAGAACTTGAAAAACGTAAGGCAGAAACAACCTTGCCACCACTATACAGTCGTGGTGTCCTCGGTAAATACGCCCATATCGTATCATCTGCTTCTCGTGGAGCCGTGACAGACTTCTGGAATATGGACAAGTCAGGTAAAAAATAAACTC
>NZ_JBBJZX010000157.1:0-1902 GCF_038148935.1 Streptococcus pseudopneumoniae
TCTTTTGAAGCAAAGAGGAATTTTCCTTTGTCTGTAAAGACTTCGAAGTGGCGACTGATTTTTCGTCCAGTGACATTGGCTCCAATCTGATTGATATGGCTCCAAGGAATCTGGATAAATTGCTCGACATTGACGTCTGGGTAAAATTCTAAGGCCTGATCTCCGACAAGGAATTTCCCAACTTTTCCAGCGATAGAGAGGTAGGAAGTGCCTGTCGTGCTGAGAAGCACTGTTTTATTAAGTGATTGGGCCATGCTTAGTCTTCCTTACTTTCTCCAAAAAAGGCATTGTAGAGGGCTTTGATTGCTGCTTTTTCTTGGTCTTTATTGACAACAAACATGATAGAAACTTCACTAGAACCTTGAGACATCATCTGGATGTTGATCTTGTTTTCAGATAGAGCGCGAGTTGCAGTAGCAGTGACACCAATATGGCTCTTCATTTTTTCTCCAACAATCATAATGATAGAAAGGTCGTGTTCGATTTCTGCATGGTCTACTTCAGCCTTTTGAACCAACTGACGCAGGATTTCTTCTTCCTTGATAGGAGTTAGTTCGCGAGAACGGAGGATAATCGAAAGATCGTCGATACCAGTTGGCATATGTTCCCAACCGATGTTAAGATCTTCAAGGATTTGAAGAACCTTGCGTCCGAATCCCACCTCACGGTTCATGAGGTATTTCGACATGTTAATGCTGACAAAGCCTGAGTCACCAGCAATTCCTACAACTGGAAATTCATCACTACTGTGTTTTAGAACGATACGAGTACCTGGATGGTCAGGGTTGTTGGTATTCTTGATAACTAGAGGAATTTTTCCACGGTAGGCAGGTAGAAGGGCCTCGTCATGAAGAACTGAGAAACCTGCATAGGCCAACTCGCGCATTTCACGGTAGGTTAACTCAGGAATCGAGTGTGGTTGGTGGATAATTCCTGGGTGAGCTGCAAAGATACCATCAACGTCTGTAAAGTTTTCATAGAGGTCAGCTTTTACACCTGCAGCAATGATAGAACCTGTAATGTCTGATCCTCCACGTGAGAAGGTACAGATTTGATTTTCTTTAGTAACTCCAAAGAAACCAGGAATGACAAGAACCTCATTTGTATTTGTCAATTCTTCAATCTTGTCATAACTTGATGGAATGATGCGAGCGTGACCAGGTTCACTTGTGACCACAATACCAGCTTCTCGAGGGTGCACATAGCGTGCATCGATCCCATTTTGGTTAAAGTAGGCAGCAATCAATTTGGCATTGTTATTTTCACCGGCTGCTAGGAAGGTATCGTAGAGAAATTCATTTTCTTCGATAGGAAGAGTGGCCAAGGCACGAATGCTTTTAGAGATTTTTTCTAAAACAGCAGGTTTTAGTCCCAATTCACTAACCATGGCGGCATAGCGATCGATAATCCAGCTTTGACTCTTGCTAATATCGTTACCAGCAACATAGTCGCGGTAGTATTTAATTAAGGCATCCGTAACCTTAGTATCTTCAGCATTGCGTTTACCAGGCGCAGAAACGACGACAAAACGACGCTCTGAATCGCTTTTTACAATGTTTAAAACTTTTTCTAATTGACTAGCAGAGGCAAGAGAGCTACCTCCAAATTTAACAACTTTCATAAGAACTCCTAAAGTAAGTATTTTATACGATTATAGCAGAAAGAAAGCCTTTTTTCAATGAAGAAAATAAGATGCTTTCTAGCCTAAAACGATGCTTTCTAATCGGCTGAGACACTTTCAGTCAATTTTTTCTTGCTTTCGAGTTTAAAAAAAGCTATACTTTGGCAATGAAATAATTTAATACTCAACGAAAATCAAAGAGCAGACTAGGAAGCTAGCCGCAGACTGCTCAAAGCACTGCTTTGAGGTTGTAAATAAGACTGATGAAGTCAGCTCAAAAC
>NZ_JBBJZX010000158.1:0-1895 GCF_038148935.1 Streptococcus pseudopneumoniae
GTGATGTCAGCTGCTTGAGCTATTGGATAGACCAAGAATCCTGTCGGAATGCTTTCTCCAAATCCTTTCTGAGCAATTTCTGTCTTGACAGTTGGATTACGCTCCAGACGTGCTAATGAAACCAGATTCATATAATACATAGACAACTCAGCCAACTCTGGAATCTGGCTTTGAATAAAAATAGTTGACTTACTTGGATCCAATCCAACTGCAAGGTAATCCAAAGCCACATTTCCGATAGACTCTACAATGGTTTGAGGATCTTTGGCATGATCTGTCAAGGCTTGTTGGTCAGCCAAGAACACAAACATATCATACTTATCCTCTTCCTGTAATAATACTCGATTTTTGAGACTTCCAACATAATGTCCAATATGCAATTTTCCTGTTGGACGGTCTCCTGTTAAAATAATGGGTTTAGTCATTTTGTTCTCCTTCGATATAGTCCCTTCAATTATAGCATTTTTTTAATGAAATAACCGCAATTTATCAAAATAAATCAACCTTACTATTCACGGATTTGTGTAAAGTATAATGTAAATATAATTTACACAAAATTGACAGATAAAAATTTGAATATTTCCGTATTTTCTAGTAGAATAAATATATTACACATATAGGAGAAAAACATTGCTTACAGTATCTGATGTTTCACTACGTTTTAGTGATCGCAAACTTTTTGATGATGTCAATATCAAATTTACAGAAGGAAATACTTATGGATTAATCGGTGCTAATGGTGCCGGAAAATCAACCTTTTTAAAAATTTTAGCTGGAGATATCGAACCTACTACTGGTCACATCTCTCTTGGTCCAGATGAGCGTCTCTCTGTTCTCCGTCAAAATCACTTTGACTATGAAGATGAACGTGCCATTGATGTCGTTATCATGGGAAATGAAAAACTTTATAGCATCATGAAAGAGAAAGATGCTATCTACATGAAGGAAGATTTCTCAGACGAGGACGGGGTTCGTGCTGCCGAACTCGAAGGAGAGTTTGCTGAGCTTGGAGGCTGGGAAGCAGAAAGCGAAGCCTCTCAACTCCTTCAAAACCTAAACATTCCAGAAGAATTACACTACCAAAACATGAGCGAATTGGCCAACGGTGAGAAAGTAAAGGTTCTCCTTGCCAAAGCACTTTTTGGTAAACCTGATGTTCTTCTTTTGGACGAGCCTACCAACGGTTTGGATATCCAATCGATTACTTGGTTAGAAGACTTCTTGATTGACTTTGATAACACCGTTATCGTAGTATCCCACGACCGTCACTTCTTAAACAAAGTATGTACTCACATGGCCGACCTTGACTTCGGAAAAATCAAACTCTATGTCGGAAACTATGACTTCTGGAAGGAATCTTCTGAACTCGCTGCTAAATTGCTAGCAGACCGTAATGCCAAAGCAGAAGAAAAAATTAAACAATTGCAAGAGTTCGTTGCTCGTTTCTCTGCTAATGCTTCTAAATCAAGACAAGCAACATCACGTAAGAAAATGCTTGATAAGATTGAACTTGAAGAAATTGTACCATCTAGTCGTAAATATCCATTTATCAACTTTAAAGCGGAGCGTGAGATTGGTAATGATCTCTTGACAGTAGAAAATCTAACTGTAAAGATTGATGGTGAGACTATTTTAGATAATATCAGCTTTATTTTGCGTCCAGGTGATAAAACAGCGCTTATTGGACAAAATGATATCCAAACGACTGCATTGATTCGTGCAATCATGGGAGACATTGACTATGAAGGAACTGTCAAGTGGGGAGTTACTACTAGCCGTTCTTACTTGCCAAAAGATAACTCGGCCGATTTTGCAGGGGGAGAGTCAATCCTTGACTGGTTGCGTCAATTCGCAAGTAAAGAAGAAGATGACAATACTTTCCTACGTGGCTTCCT
>NZ_JBBJZX010000159.1:0-1844 GCF_038148935.1 Streptococcus pseudopneumoniae
TAGCAACCTGTGGCTAGCTTCCTAGTTTGCTCTTTGATTTTCATTGAGTATCACTCCACTGTGACTTATGGTCAGATGCTGATACTTTTATTCTTTTATGCAATATCAAATTTTAACTGGCCTGCTTTAACACCAATCTTAAGTGTGCTGCCTGCCTCTAATTCTCCCTTGAGAAGAAGTTCTGCTAACTTATCTTCCACTTCTGTTTGTAGGGTTCTGCGAAGTGGACGAGCTCCCATCTCTGGGTCATATCCTTGATTTGCCAACAATTTCAGTGCGGAAGCTTGTAATTTCAAGTCAATGCCTTTTTCAGCTAAACTTGCCACTAAAGGCTTGACCATAATCTTCACTACTTCCTGCATATGGTCACTAGACAGGCTATGGAAGACCACCTTTTCATCAATACGGTTGATAAACTCCGGTCTATAAGCTTTTTTCAGCTCTTCAAACATGCGTTTTTCCATATTTTCCTGATTAAAACGAATATCCTTAGCCCCAAATCCGACAGTCTTGTCATCACGAAGGGCTGTCGCACCAAGATTTGACGTCATGATGATAATAGTATTTGAAAAGTCAACCTTGCGTCCCTTGCTATCTGTCAAGACACCGTCATCCAAAACCTGCAAGAGAACATTAAAGATGTCTGGGTGGGCCTTTTCTACCTCGTCAAAGAGGAGAACGGAATAGGGTTTGTTGCGAACCTTCTCGGTCAACTCCCCACCTTCTTCATAACCCACATAACCCGGAGGAGCTCCATTGAGACGGCTGGCTGCGAATTTCTCCATATACTCACTCATATCAAAGCGGATAAGGGCTGATTCATCGTCAAAAAGAACTTCTGCCAAAGTCTTAGCCAATTCGGTCTTACCGACACCTGTAGGTCCTAAGAACATAAAAGAACCAATCGGACGCTTGTGACTGCGAATTCCTGACTGATTACGGCGAATCGCACGGCTAATGCTTGAAACAGCTTGATCTTGCCCAATGACACGTTTGTGGAGTTCGGCTTCCAAGTTCAAGTATTTCTTAGCATCTGTTTGCGTCAATTTTTGAACAGGGATACCTGACAAACGACTCAAGGTAGTCAAAATATCAGCCTCTGTCACCAAGTCTTTATAGACAGGCACTTCCTCTTCTTTTGCGATTAGCTGGGCTGCCTGTTTCCACTTACCATCCATCAAGGCCTTGTCAGCTGGACTCAAGTCAGAATCGTCTGCTTTTACATGCTTTGATTTATTTTGCACTGTTGCTGCTGCCTCATCCAAGAGATCGATAGCAGAGTCTGGCAAATGGCGACTGGTCAAGTAACGATGAGCCATCTTGACCGCTGTTTCAACCGCTTCATCTGTGATTTGCACACGGTGATGTTTCTCATAAGTCGCCTTCAAACCTTGCAAAATGGTCATGCTGTCTGCAACACTTGGCTCTTCAATCGTTACTTTAGCAAAACGACGAGAAAGGGCAGCATCTTTTTCGATATGTTTTTGATATTCTTCCTGAGTGGTGGCACCAACCGTTCTCAAAGTTCCACGCGCCAAGGCTGGCTTCAAGATATTGGCCGCATCCAGAGTCGAATCAATCCCGCTCCCAGAACCCATGATGGTGTGGAGTTCGTCGATAAATAGAATTACTTGACCATCTTCTTCAATATCCTTGATGATATTGTTCATGCGCTCTTCAAAGTCACCACGGAAACGTGTCCCTGCAACGACATTCATCAAATCAAGCTCTAACACGCGCATCTTAGCCATTTCCGCAGGTACATCACCACTAGCAATACGCTGGGCAATACCAAGCGCCAGAGCAGTTTTCCCGACACCAGCATCCCCAACCAAGACAGGATT
>NZ_JBBJZX010000160.1:0-1662 GCF_038148935.1 Streptococcus pseudopneumoniae
TTACGTCCTTGGAAGATTTCAGTTTCACCTGGTGCTTCGTCTGTTCCAGCAAACATTGATCCAAGCATAACTGCATTTCCACCTGCAGCAAGGGCTTTTACAATATCTCCAGAATACTTGATTCCACCGTCAGCAATGATAGTCTTACCATATTCACGCGCAACAGCTGCAGCATCGTAGATAGCTGTTACTTGCGGAACACCAACACCAGCAATAACACGAGTAGTACAGATTGAACCTGGTCCAATCCCAACCTTGACAACATCTACACCTGCTTCGTAAAGGGCACGCGCTCCCTCAGCAGTAGCAATATTTCCAGCAATCAAAGTACGATCTGGGAAGTGAGCGCGAATCTCAGCAATTTTACGCAAGACACCTGCAGAATGACCATGTGCAGTATCAATAACAATCGCATCCGCTCCTGCTTCAAAAAGAGCCTCTGCACGTTCAAATGTATCTGAAGTAACACCTACTGCACCTGCAACTAGAAGACGACCAAACTCATCTTTAGCAGCATTTGGAAACTCAATAACTTTTTCAATATCTTTGATAGTAATCAAACCAGAAAGACGGCCTTCTTCGTCTACCAACGGAAGTTTTTCAATACGATGTTCTTGAAGAATACTCTCAGCTGTTGCAAGGTCTGTACCCACAGGAGCAGTCACAAGATTTTCACTAGTCATATGGTTTGAAATTGGTTGGTTATAATCTGAAATAAAACGAAGATCTCGGTTTGTCAAAATACCAACCAATTTACGATTTTCAAGTGTTTCAACAACTGGAACACCACTGATGCGGTAACGTCCCATAAGCTCATCAGCTTCAGCAATTGTATGTTCAGGCGTTAAGAAGAAGGGATCAATAATAACTCCATTTTCAGAACGTTTTACCTTACGAACCTCATCTGCTTGTTGAGCAATTGACATGTTTTTATGGATAACTCCGAGACCACCTGCACGAGCAATAGCAATGGCCATTTGACTCTCTGTAACTGTGTCCATGGCAGCGGTAATAATTGGGATATTTAAAGTCAGATTATCTGCCAATTTAGTTGTTAAATCTGCATCGTTAGGCAACACATGACTTTCAGCTGGAATAAGCAATACATCATCAAAGGTAAAACCTTTTTTCAAAAATTTAGTGTCCCAATTAGACATTCGAAGTTTCCTCTTTTCTTTCTTTTTGAGCTTGACTCTTTTTATATTGTATCTATCATACCATTCTATAAAAATTTGTCAAATGTTACAGGGGTAAATAAAAAACTATCTTTTCTTTGAGATAGAAATGATAGTTTCTTGTAAAATAAACTTAGTTAAAGTAATGAAGTCCCATTGCTCCTTTAACCTCAGATAGGGTTTGACCTGCAACTTCACGCGCTCTTTCACTACCTTTTTGAAGCATATTATAAACTTCTCCCATATCCTTAGCAAATTCAATACGGCGCTCACGAATAGGACCCAGTTCACGTTCTAATATTTCAAGTAGATAACGCTTGGTCTTCACATCACCAAGACCACCTCGTTGATAATGTTCTTTCATGTCAGCAATTTCTTGAGCATCTTCTGGACGACCAAAAACATCTAGATAATGGAAAACCATATTTCCCTCAATCTTACCTGGATCTTCCACCCGAATATGATCTGGATCTGTATACATACTCAT
>NZ_JBBJZX010000161.1:0-1649 GCF_038148935.1 Streptococcus pseudopneumoniae
TGAGAGAATGAAATACCCAAAAATTGATTTAAAAACCATTCGTCTGCAGGCTAGACAATTTCAATCTGAAAATCCCCGCCTCTTTCTCGTCTATCTCTTACCTAGCATGCTGGTCATCTTGTCTGGCTTCCTCAATCCCTTAGAGCGTATCAACGAAGCAATTTTAGAACAACCCTTTTTAAGCGTGTTTGGTCATGTATTCCAAGCCTACCTCTTTCCATTATTAGTTTCCTTTATCGGAACAATACTTCTAACCAGTTCAGTCTATACAACCCTAAAACTCATCAAGAATCCAGATACAGAACTATCCATCAAAAATAGTCTCACTCTCTTTAACGAAGAGTACTTTTCACAAACCTTTTTGACTCTCCTTCTCAAACGTTTCTATCTCTTCTTATGGAGCATTCCTAGTTTGCTTGGAATTTACTTCCTTTTTTACAGTAGCTTTCTTGCAAAGAAATTCGTTGCCCTTCACCCTGAGTTTCCCAATCTGGATCTCACGTCAGTTGAAACTGAGCGTTTCCTCATGGCCTTTGGTCTTTACTTTCTAGCAAGTGTCCTCTTGATGATTGTCGGAAATAGTCTCTATATTCCACAATACTATGCCTATTCACAGGTAGAATTTCTCCTCTGTGACACTCTAGACTTAGGACAAGCCAAACCAGGACAAATCCTAAAAACCAGCCGTTTCCTGATGAAAGGCTACAAATTTCAACGCTTTATTCTAGACCTACAACTCCTTCCTTGGTACTTCCTCAATTGGATTACCTTTGGGATTGCTAGTTTCTCACTCCTACCCTACATTCAAATCAATAAAATAATTTTCTACCGATCTATACTGGCTCAAAAACGTCCAAAAGCTTGAAGGTTTTCCCTCAAGCTTTTTTCTATCAATGAGTTTCTCCGCCTACCAACTTGAGGTCCTGATCTCCATGTTCGATAATGGCGCCGATTGCCGCTTCTATCCCTCGCCTAATATCCACTAAACTCATAGCTGGAGTAGTCGGTCGATTCACCACCTGTTCCATCATATAAGGAATATGCATAAAACCTGCCTTAATATGTGGAAATTTCTTTTCTACCAAATAGAGGACCTGATACATCAAATGATTGCAGACAAAAGTCCCTGCCGTATTGGAAACAGAGGCCGGCAAGCCCTCTTTTTTTATAGCTTGGACCATCGCTTTAATCGGCAGACTACTAAAGTAGGCAGGAGCACCATCTGGACGAATAGGAAGGTCAATCGGTTGATTACCTTCGTTATCAGGAATGCGTGCATCGTCTTGGTTAATGGCCACTCGTTCAGGTGTCAAGCTAGATCTTCCACCAGCTTGCCCAATACAAAGGACAAAGTCCGGTTGATAGCGGTTCATCTCTTCTTCCAATACTTGAGCCGATTTGTGAAAGACTGTTGGCACTTCTAACCAACGGACCTCAGCACCATGGATTTCAGCTGGTAAACCTTTAACTGCCTCCAAAGCTGGATTGACCTTTTCCCCTCCAAAGGGCTCAAAACCTGTCACTAATACTTTCATTTCTAACTCCTTACAACCAATTCCATGAAACACTTTTTCCGACAATAAAACAAGTATAACATATTTCCCTTATTCTCGAGTGAAAAGGACTAGAGAGACTAGGATTGGTCTCTG
>NZ_JBBJZX010000162.1:0-1636 GCF_038148935.1 Streptococcus pseudopneumoniae
TCAAAAAAGCAAGCCAACTTTGGCTTGCTTTTTTTCATATTCAAAAGTGATCTGCCTGCTTAACGAGGTGGCAGTCCAAGGGCAATGCGGCCGTAGCGACTGATTCGTGTGATTTTCCAAGCAGGCGACCAGGTAACTTCAACTTTGACATCTTCGATACCCTCGATTTGTTTCAGACCTGCTACGATTTCGATAGGCAGGCTTTCGGCGCAATCGCAGGCAGTATCGGTGAAGGTCATGACAATTTTGCAGAGACCCGTTTCGTCTAGATTGATTTCATAAATCAGCCCTAGATTGTAAACATCCAATTCCACATCTGTATCAAAAACCTTCTCTAGTTTTTCGATAATTTGGTCTTGTAAGGCCAAAGCGCGGTCATTGATTTTGATATCCTCTCTCATTACAGTCCCTCCACGTGATAAATATCCTCTATTTTCTCATAATTCTGACAATTTGGCAAGTTTTTGATGAATTTTCTGAAAAATATGATAAAATGAAGAAAATACTGAATCAAGGGGAAGTCTATGGAGCAGATTGGAAAAGTCTTTAGACAATTACGAGAGTCAAGAAATATCTCGTTGAGACAAGCAACTGGGGGACAATTTTCGCCGTCTATGTTGTCCCGCTTTGAAACAGGTCAGAGTGAGCTTTCGGTGGAAAAGTTTCTATTTGCCCTGGAAAATATATCTGCCAGTGTGGAGGAAATCCTCTTTCTGGCGAGAGGTTTTCAGTATGATACAGATTCTGAGTTGAGAAAAGAAATCATAGATGTCTTGGATCCAAAGAATATAGCTCCGCTTGAGGACTTGTATCGCAGGGAGTATCAAAAGCATATCCATTCTCACAACAAACAGAAACATATTCTAAATGCCATTATGATTAAGTCTTATATGAAGGGCATGGATGAAGGGGTAGAGTTAACAGCAGAGGAAGGGAAAGTCCTTCATGATTATTTGTTTTCTACCGAGATTTGGGGAATCTATGAACTCAATTTATTTTCAGTCAGTTCTCCCTTTTTATCTGTTTCTCTTTTTACTAGATATGTACGAGAGATGGTACGTAAATCTGATTTTCTAATGGAAATGTCTGGCAATCGAAACCTGTTTCACACTATACTATTGAATGGCTTTTTAGCTAGCATTGAGTGTGAAGAATTTACCAATGCCTATTATTTTAAACGTGTTATCGAAGAGCATTTCTACAATGAAAATGAAACCTATTTCCGAATTGTCTATTTGTGGGCGGAAGGTCTCCTTGATAGCAAGCAAGGTAGAGTCAAGGAAGGCCAGAAAAAGATGGAAGATGCTGTCCGTATTTTTGAGATGCTTGGCTGTAACAAATCTGCTGAATACTATAGAAAAACGACCGATTGTTGAATATCTGCAAACTAAGAAAATTATTTAAAATTTGAAGCGATAGAATTGTTGAGCTCTCACAGGTTATCAAAGAAGTTCTATCGTTTTTTTGCTCATTTTGTTTGTTGCATATATTCAAAAGTTTTTCCTCTAGAATTTCTAAGTGCTATACTATAGTCATACTTCACATAAAACTTATACTCTTCGAAAATCTCTTCAAACCACGTCAGCGTAGCCTTACCGTATAGATGTTACTGACTTCGTCAGTTCTATCCACAACC
>NZ_JBBJZX010000163.1:0-1607 GCF_038148935.1 Streptococcus pseudopneumoniae
TTTATGGATTTTGTCCGATAGAGGATAGCTCCCCTGACCATTTGTGTAGTCTGTAATTTCCTCCGCTGTTTCCTTGGTTTCTTGATTTTCTGCTGGTGTCGGTGTGGCAGGAGGGGTTAGTTGCCCCCTACGACCTCGTCCTCGTCTAGGAGTTGGGCTTGGTTCGCTCTGAGTCGCACCACTTCCTTCTCCGAGGTCAGCTGGGGATGTGAGTCCACCTGCCAAAGCCTTGTTGACCTCCTCAGTCAACTCCCTCATGCTTTGAACCTGGGCATTGACTTCCTCTTGACTGGAGTTTGGATTTTCAAGAACAGCTTTAGCTTGTGCTAGACCTGCTTCTACACGAGCGTGAAGTTCTTTCATTGAGTCCAGTGTCAGATTGGCAAGTAGAGCTTGCAGACTGGTTTGTGCCGACTCGGCAAGTGACTTATCTACAGTAGGACGGCTTGCTTCTTCTGCTTGTTTTTCTCCCTTGCCTTCTTCGCTATCTTTTACTAGAGACTTGTTTTTATCTGAAGCCTCTTGGTTTTCTCGATTGCCTTGGATAGGTTGCTCTGGCTGACTAGGGTCTGTATCAGGAGTTTCTTCACTTAGCTCTTCAGATACCCCCCCCCGAGGAATCGCTTACAAGGGCGCTGGTTCTAGTCGTTCCGCTTTCTGTCGCTGGAGAAATGTCAGGTGTTTGTGCCTGTACTGTCCCGTTGGCAAAAAACATCAGCGCAGCAACGGCAACGCTGGCAGCACCAAAGTGGTACTTCCTTATTGAGTAACGAAAAACCTTTTCCCCTTTGCGCTCTTCTTTACTTTTTAGTTTCATTCATTCTTCCTTCCTTTTTCTATTTGATTTCTTCTGTATAGTCTAGTGCGATCCAGCCCCTACCCGACTTCAACAAGCCCCAAGTATAGCCATCTGCTTCTTCTACCTGCATGATGGTAAAAGTCCCAAGAGGACAAAAACCTTGGTCAGGATAAGCCAGACCTGGGCCTGTTCGGATGTAGAGATCATCATCTACCACACGCACTAGATACTCTCCATTCCCATCTCGAGGCTGTTCCTCTTTTGAGACTTGGAAACTATCGCCAGCATGAATCTCAGCCGCCATCTGGATGAGTCGATTTAGATCAATGCCACCAGGGCAATCTGTAGCTGTAAATTCCTGGTGAGGATGGATGGTCTCACGATTGATTGGTAAATTATAACGATTACAAATATCTGCAATCAAACGTGCTGAGTTCCTGTAGGTTTCCTCTGCAATAGTCCAGTCAGGTTCCCCACGGTTATTTAAGTGTTCAATACCAATCGAACGCTGATTGACTTCATAGTTGCCAGCATGATAGGCAACGCTCTCTTCACCAACACACCCCCATATCTTATCAGGAGTCACCTGATAGTGAGCAGATGTGCCATGACCTGTAGAGACATACCAAGTACTTCTAGCCCCCTCATCACTCAGCCCACCATTATGGTGGATGACAATAGTATCAATATCAAGGCGATTTTGATCGCTATTCATGATTTCCTCATCCACATCTGTGATAAGTCCTGAAAACAAATCACCATTCACTCTTTTTGTCGCAAGCATTCTTCCCTCCTAGTCATTTTCTAC
>NZ_JBBJZX010000164.1:0-1591 GCF_038148935.1 Streptococcus pseudopneumoniae
TGCTTAAGAGCTACCATGATTTCAGTACAGTAACCAAAGGTGATGTCCTCAGTCGCTACATGACCAGCTACAGCTTTATGATGTTCTGCATTGATCATTTCACTCATGTTGGCAGGAGTCGCTACAAAGTCCTCAGATGCAATATATTCGCCAGTAAGGGCTGAAAGGAAACCTTCATAGATGAAGACCAGTCCTTGACCACCTGAGTCCACAACGCCAACTTCTTTCAAGACTGGAAGCATGTCTGGTGTTTTAGCTAGAGCTGTTTTAGCACCCTCTAAAGCTGCGCGCATGACTTCAACAGCGTCATCTGTTTGCTCAGCTTTTTTCTTAGCACCGATAGCAGCCCCACGAGAAACTGTCAAAATCGTTCCTTCAACTGGTTTCATCACTGCCTTATAGGCAACTTCCACACCTGATTGGAAGGCAAGGGCCAAGTCTTGACCTGTTAACTCGTCTTTATCCTTGATAGCTTGTGAAAATCCACGGAAAAGCTGAGATGTGATAACTCCTGAGTTCCCACGCGCACCCATCAAAAGACCTTTGGCAAGAATGCTCGCTACCTCTCCAACTGTCGAAGCTGGCTTGTCTGCAACTTCTTTAGCACCATTTTCAATGGTCATTCCCATATTTGTCCCGGTATCTCCATCTGGAACGGGGAAGACGTTTAATGAATTGACATATTCAGCTTGCTTATTCAAGCGAGTTGATGCAGCTTGCACCATTTCTTGAAATAAGCTAGTAGTAATTTTTGACACGGTTATTCTCCTACAACTTTGATATTTTGAATGTAGACATTTACAGTCTGAGCAGTAATTCCAAGCTGGTTTTCCAAGCTAAAACGAACACGCTCTTGAATGTTTTTCGACACTTCGCTAATCTTTGTTCCGTAGCTCAACACGGTATATACATCAACTGCAATACTGCCATCTTCGGTCGCCTTTACGACGACACCTTTAGAATAATTTTCCTTACCTAGAAGGGCTTGGAAATTATCTTTGAGGGCATTTTTACTAGCCATACCGACCACACCAAAAATCTCAGTTGCTGCTCCACCTACGACGGTTGCAATCACTTCATCTGTTAGTTCGATTTGACCATCTTTTGTATTAATTTTTACAGTCATCCTTTTTACCTCAACTAGTTGATACTCTATTTTATCATATTTCAGCCCAAGTGTAAAAGCAGAATACTGTATCAGCGGATATTTACTCTGCTTTTAAAATGATTTTTTCGCTATGACAAAAGAAAAAGACCCTGAGGTCTCCTTGCTTTTATTATTAAACGCGTTCAACTTTACCTGATTTCAAAGCACGAGCTGAAGCCCAAACTTTTTTAGGTTTACCATCGATAAGAACAGTAACTTTTTGAAGGTTTGGTTTTACGGCACGTTTTGTTTGGTTCATCGCGTGTGAACGGTTGTTTCCTGATACAGTCTTACGACCTGTAAAGTAACATACTTTAGCCATTGTGTTTTCCTCCTATTAGATCTAATATAGCGGATGTGCTAGCACCACATACCGTACTATGTTATCACACTTTCTTCATTTTTGCAAGGGAATTGGAAGATTTTTTTATTTATTGTGATTCG
>NZ_JBBJZX010000165.1:0-1577 GCF_038148935.1 Streptococcus pseudopneumoniae
TCATGAAAAAATAATTTGTCTAATTCTTTATGTGAAAAATAAAAAGAATCATCCATATCTGCTGCTAAACTTGCTAGCAATTGTTTTTTCTCAATTTCAAATAAGGCTGGATCAAACCCATTATCAACTACTACGGGTGAAAAAAGAGTTTCTTTTACAAGTTCCAAAACCTGAGAAGTTAGCACATTTTTCCTACTTAAAAACTCATCACGAACATAGGTAAATGTCAATTCTACAATATGACTTTGCCCTCTTCTGAAACAATTGGTTGACATATCTGTACCGTATAGACTGGCCAAGTGTCTCCTCAAAGCTTGAGAAGTAGGGTACATCAGATTAGCAGTCTCTAGCATACTCGCACTCAACATGCGACCTGCAATCGTATCGAGGGATAATGGAGCTGTAAAACGCACGGTAATTTTGTTCGTTTTAAATTTCTTTGATTGGATAAAATGTGTTGAAATTCCATACACTAACTCCATGATTCACCTCCTTATATACAGACTTCTATTATATCACGAAAACCTGAAATTTTCTTGTTCTCTGTAACAGTTTTGAAATAAAAATCGCTTACATTTCTCCCTGTTTCTCTCACTATTTTTAGGAAAATATGGTATAATACCAAAGATTGAGGTGAATTATGGAATACAAATTATTTGAAGAATTTATTACCCTCCAAGCACTACTCAAAGAACTTGGAATTACACATAGCGGAGGAGCTATCAAATCCTTTCTCTCTGAACATTCTGTTTACTTTAATGGGGAATTAGAGAGTCGTCGCGGTAAAAAACTTCGTATTGGTGATAAAGTTGACATCCCTGACATGAATATTGACATCTTGTTGACACAACCTACTTCTGAGGAGCAAGATGAATATCAAGCTGATAAAGTTGAAAAAGAACGAATCGCTAAACTTGTTAAGGAGATGAATAAAGGAGTAAAAAAAGATAAATCAAAACCTACTTCATCACCCAAAAGCAAACAAGCTCCGCGATTCCCTGGTAGATAATCATGTGGCTACAACACCTATCTCTCAAAACTTTTCGTAACTACAAAGAGACGAAAATAGACTTTAATCCTAAATTAAATGTCTTTTTAGGACGTAATGCACAAGGTAAAACAAATATGTTAGAGGCTATCTATTTTTTAGCCTTAACACGTAGCCATCGAACTCGAACAGATAAAAATCTCATTCATTTTGATGAGGAACAACTTCATCTTTCAGGTCTTGTTCAGAAAAAAACGGGATCTATTCCTCTCGAAATTGAACTAACACAAAAAGGGCGTGTGACAAAAGTTAATCACTTAAAACAGGCACGACTTTCAGATTATGTAGGACACATGAATGTTGTCTTATTTGCTCCTGAAGATTTACAACTAATTAAGGGAGCACCTTCGGTTCGACGAAAATTTATTGATATGGAGCTTGGGCAAATTAAGCCAATCTATTTATCAGATTTAACCAATTATAATCACATCCTAAAACAAAGAAACACTTATCTAAAATCAGCTCAAACAATAGATGAAACCTTCCTTTCAGTGTTGGATGATCAGCTAGTTGATTATGGATGTCGTGT
>NZ_JBBJZX010000166.1:0-1539 GCF_038148935.1 Streptococcus pseudopneumoniae
TGGCAATGATGTCTATTTAGAAAATCCGGGTGCACGACTTCGTCTTGGAGCTACCAGCTTTACAATCAATAATAATAAACTATACTATTTAGAGGGTGCTAATGGCAAACTAAAAACAGGTTATTTTGCATTGATTGATGATAGACCAAGCTATCATCACTATCATATTCTTGTTTATGCAGACCAATCTGGTGAAATTCTTAAAATGAAACGATTGCCAACAGGAATTTCAGATTATCTTAATAAAGAAATTGATGGTTTCTACGGTCAAACTGTTAAAATCGATAGTAAGACAGGAAATGTTTTTGTTGTGAAATAAACTATCTGACAGAGTAAAACGAAAAAAGCGAACAACTTTGTCTACTAGGAAGTCATGTTCGCTTTTATTCATAAAATAATAGTTACTATTTGCCCTCTGTTTCAAAAAAATCTGCTTGATAATAATCACTAACTTCTCTTTTCATTTCCCGCAGTAATCGACTTTCATTTGTTGATTCGAGTAAGGATAATCCTTTATTAATCATAGCATGATTTTCATTAACGATTCCCAGACGTACTTGAGCTACACCTAATAAATCGTATCGTTTCAATATTTTTGCTAAATCAAGATATTCTTGAATTAAGCATAGACAATCATCTTTCTTATTTGCTTCAAGGTACATTCGTGTCATATTGGCTAGAATGGAGTAATGAATACTTTGAATTGGACGATAATCTGTGTATTTATTTAGAGATTTAACAAGCCTCTGGCGTAGCATTTCTAGTGAATCAATAGGGAAATGAAAGATGATCATCACTAATAACCGTAAATCTGAGAGGAACCACTGATCCCTTTTTTCCAATTCTTTCCATAACTCTTCAGCTAAGGCTTGGGCTTTATCGGAAAACTGATTTTCAATCACTTCTATAAAAATGGTTAGCTCTTTCACAGCGTGTTCTATTGGGATATCATTCTGCACTTCATCTAGATAAATTTGACATTTTGATAGCAGTGTCTTCATTTCTTCTAGATTAGGCGAAGAAATAACCTGATAATATTCTGAAAATAATTTCTTACGAGAATCCATTTGGTAATGTTGACAAATATAATGAAATTCATCGAAACTCATATCAACTTGCCTCAAAAGCAACTCCATAGTATCATATCTAGGAGTAGAATGATTATTTTCAAACTTCGATAAGTTAGAATGAGTAATGTAGTCACCACAGACCTCATTTTGTGTGATCCCTTTTGACTTACGAATGTATTTATAAACTGAACCAATATCCCACCGCATATTTTTGCCTCCAAAAATGTTCCAAAAGTAGAAGTTTTAAGAAAATATTTATATTTAGTATATCATAAAGGTGTGGGGTGGACAATGATGATAGAAAGAAGGTATTGGTTGACTCTTAAGGATTATTAGGAGTTATGTAGAATGTTTATGATGGAAAATATCTTTTTATAACTATTCAATAAAGGAGGAAATGGCTATGAAAAAATCTAAACTACTCACACTTGGTTTACTTGCAGGTGCTGGTCTACTTTTGTCTATCAAT
>NZ_JBBJZX010000167.1:0-1492 GCF_038148935.1 Streptococcus pseudopneumoniae
TTGTTCTTTCATAGAGAGCTACCTGAGTCCTATTCGAGCTCAGGTAGTTCTTCTCTTATAGACTAAATCATCTAACTGTCATTGTATCATCAGATTACAAGACATCGTCATCAGAAATCTTAGAATTTAATGTTGTTCCCCAATGGGTAATTTTACGGTGGGGTTGAGCTAAAATTGGTCTGTTTTCATAGATTGTTTGCCATCTATTCCATAGTAGACCTGTCTTTTTCTCAATCTTAATTCGCAGATTTCTCATATTTTCTTTGATTGGGAGGTTGAGGACAAAACCTGCAGTCTGGTTGCGACCGTTTCCTTCCCAAGAACGACTACGAACAACTTGGTTTCCATCTTTGTCTACTGTAACTTCTTCCCAAGTTATAGAGTAGCGGGCAATGTAAGCTCCACTATGTTGAATTGTCAATGTTTTGTCTTTTGCAGGAGTCTGACTGATTGGTTGAACTGGCTTAGAAACTTGTGTCGCCGTCTCACCATTCGTAGCTATAAAGCGGAAAACTTCTACTTCTGCAAGACTGAGGGCTTGATTGTTCTTACGTAGTTGCACACGAACACGGCGTCCCAATTTCCCATTTAATTGAACATCCAAGCTCGTTCCGTCAAGTTTAGAAACATACTGTCTAGCAACTTCTTTCCCTTTTTCATCATATAAAATCACATCAAAGTCTGACAGACGTTTAGAAAGTTCTCCATCCCCACGGTTATGAAGGCGAACAAGTCCTACCTGTTCTGTACGACCTAAATCAACTTCCCACCAAGGCTGGTTTTCAAATTTTGTATGGGTAATTGATTGCTGGCTATAACTACTATTGGTATTACCATCCAAGGCACGACTAGCATCTCCACCAAAATCAGTAGAACTTTGCTTAGCTTGTTTTTTCCAAGCGATATTCTCAGCACGATATACTTGGACTTCTGCAAGACTGAGGGCATTATAGCCTTCTAGCTCAATTCGAACATAGCGCGCTTTTTTATGGTTAATCGCAATTTGTGCTGACACATCTTTAAGAGATGTTATGCGTTTTCTCTCAATTTCTTTACCAAAACTATCTAACAGAATGACATCAAAGTTTGCCAATCTATCCTGGGCAGTGTCTGTTCGGTTGTAAATATTGATTTGGCGAATGGTTTCTTCTTTAGCCAAATCTACTTGCCACCAAGGTTTAGATTGGAAGTTGGTATGAGTGACAGAATTGTGACCATAGTTACCATCGACTTTGCCATCCACAGCTCTTCTAGCATCTCCTCCGAAAGCTGTCGAACTTTGAGTAACCTGTTTCCCTAAGGCAATATTTTCCATTGGTTCAGCGCTTGGTTGACTAGCAGATTGAGGCAGAGCCTGTTTCTTAAAGAATCGCACTTTATCCAATTTCGGATCACGATAACCATGTTTATCCAAGGTAGCTCGTTTACCAATATTAAAGTTAGGAATATCATTCATTCGACTTTCAAAATAGCCACGAGAACGGTGTTTAAA
>NZ_JBBJZX010000168.1:0-1331 GCF_038148935.1 Streptococcus pseudopneumoniae
GTTATTTGAAAACTTGTTTTGGGAGTCAATTTTCCAGATTCCACTACTAAATCTTCATTCGCATAGACAGGGATCTCTCCATAAACCGTGGGAGAACTTAATTTTTCTCTAAAATAAATACCAAAGTCAGATTGTGAAAGGTAATAAATTTCTTTCGAAGTATAGACTACTTCTTTTTCTGTGCTAACGACTTTTGAAATGGTCAAAAAACTCGGTAGCAACAAAATAATTAAGAATTTACGCATTCTTCCTTTCCTTTTCTTCTTGTAAACGCAATAATTGATTTTTATCAGCCAACTCTTCCAGCTTTTCATCCGATAGACTCAAAAATTGCTCAATTACATCTAGTAAATTTTCCATTTTATCACCTTTGAAGCAAGTCAGGAATCGTATAAACTATTTCCCCCGACTTAGAATAATAGTACTTCGCTCGTGTATATTTGGCAGCATAATCCTCATCTTTCAACTTGGTAGCAAATGCTGTCTCCTTATCCTTTTCATCACTCAAGGTTTGATACTGAGTTTGCAAGTCTGCTAATTGCTGACGTCTTTGGAGTAATTGCTGATAGCTCTGCGCTAAATTAAAAGTTGGCAAGATAAATAATAGCATAATCAAAATCAATACCCACCCCATAAAACGATTCCGTTTTTGTCGTTCTTTCATCAGGTAGCGACGACGTTGGTGTTCATTTTGAATAAAAGAATTATTCAATTGTACAATATTTTTAGACATTTTCTTCTACCCGTGTTTCACTGATAATTTCATACATGCCTGCTGCATCTTCTTTTTTTGTACTATCTTTCATCTCCAGTACTTTTACAAGTAGCAACTTGTTTCCAAAACGAATTTCAACTTGGTCATTAACTTTCAAATCCGTTGAACTTTTGGCCAAGATTCCATTCACCTTGATTCTGCCTTTATCTGCTACTTCTTTTGCGACTGTACGACGCTTGATAATTCGCGATACTTTTAAATATTTGTCTAATCTCATCCTTATTACCTCAACTTATTATTGTACCATTTTTATCTATTTTATAGAAGAAAAATATCAAATGGAATTTTCTTTCTTAGACTCTTTTATCTCTAATAAACTTTCTCCAAAAATCAGCAGACCTTCTAAAATTTCATAATCTTTCTTATTTTGGACATCAAATACAAGCTCCATTAATCCCTTACTCTCAGCGATGCCTGCTTTTAAGTTCGTTGCGGATAAAGCTTTAAAATAATCTTGAGCCAAAAACAGTCGTTGAGTGACTTTTTCAAATTGAACTGTAATTTTATTATCTTTTCTTTCCACACGTTGAACAAAGACCTTGTCAAGATAAGACTT
>NZ_JBBJZX010000169.1:0-1329 GCF_038148935.1 Streptococcus pseudopneumoniae
GCTAACCATATCATTGTCTTGTCTAAAAATGGCGTCATCGACCGTATCGATGAAACCTACGATGAATTCCTAGAAAATGCAGAAGTACAAGCAAAAGTTAAAGAACTTTGGAAAGACTAAATAAAACTTCAAAACTCAGTTGGGTTAACCAGCTGAGTTTTCTAACATTTTATGAGGTAACATGAAATTATTTTTTAAAACATATTGGACCTATTTTGTTTCCTTCATCATTCCCGTAGTCATTATGACAGGAGTATACCTATCTCAAGGTATCTACTGGAATAGTGACAACTCTCCTCTATTAGGGGATGGGTTTCATCAATACGTTATTTTTGATGTATCCTTACGAAATATCCTACATGGAAATAGTAGTCTGTTTTACACCTTTACAAGTGGCCTCGGATTAAATTTCTATGCCCTATCTAGTTATTACTTAGGTAGTTTCTTTTCACCACTAGTTTACTTTTTTGATCTAACGAATATGCCAGATGCTGTCTATATGACAACTCTCTTAAAATTTGGATTGATTGGACTGTCAACTTACTTTAGTTTAAATAATTTATTTCAATCGATTCCTAAGCCTTTAAAACTAGCCTTATCTACTTCATATGCTCTGATGAGTTTCTCTGTCAGTCAATTAGAGATAAAAACCTGGCTAGATGTTTTTATCTTGATTCCTTTAATTATCACTGGTTTACATCTACTGATAACTGAAAAGAAATTCCTATTGTACTTTACAAGTCTGTCAATTTTGTTTATTCAAAATTATTATTTTGGCTATATGACAGCATTGTTTCTTATTTTCTGGTATCTCTGTCAAATTTCGTGGGACTTTAAAACCCGAAAATCATCTTTTCTTGATTTTGTTGTCACCTCCTTTTTAGCTGGTATGGCTAGTTTAATTATGACTCTTCCCACTCTATTTGATTTACAGACACATGGGGAAAAATTGACTGAAGTTACAAAGTTTCAAACTGAAAGTAGCTGGTATCTTGATCTCTTTGCTAAGCAATTCATCGGTTCCTTTGATACAACCAAGTATGGGGCTATTCCAATGATTTTTGTCGGACTACTCCCCTTTATTTTGACCATTTTATTTTTTACGATGAAATCTATTAAGTTTCACGTGAAACTTATCTATGCAATCTTCTTTGCATTTCTAATTGCCAGCTTTTATATAGAAGCTCTTGATTTATTTTGGCAAGGTATGCATACTCCAAATATGTTTTTACATCGCTATTCTTGGATTTTCTCTACCTTGTTAATTTACACAGCAGCGGAAGTCTTAAATCGTCTGAAAGAACTTAAAGTCTGGAATTTTTTAGTTTC
>NZ_JBBJZX010000170.1:0-1246 GCF_038148935.1 Streptococcus pseudopneumoniae
TATGATAAAAAAATACCTTACAAAAAAAGGAGAGACTAGATATCTCTTTCAAACATATCTGGGTATAGACCCTGCCACTGGAAAAGAAAAACGTACAACACGCCGTGGTTTTAAAACCATAAAAGAGGCAAAGGCTGCCGAACGTGACCTCCTCTTAGACGTTGAAGAGAACGGTTTTTCAAATAATGAAGATTTCCAGAACCCTACTTTCGCTGAAGTCGCTGAGTTGTGGCTTGATAGCTATAAGAGCACTGTGAAACCAACAGCCTATCAGAACGTTAAGAAAAAACTTGATGTTATGATTGACTTGTATTTTACAGATATGAAAATCCAGCAGATCAGTGTAGCTTATTGTCAAAAGGTTGCTATCAAGTTAAGTAATCGCTATATCCTCTATGCCAATTACTACTCTGTCATCAGCCGTATTTTCAAGTATGCCACTTCTCTTGATATTATTAAGTCAAATCCTTTAGACAAGATTATCAAGCCTAAAAATAGACCCTTAAAGGGCAAAGAAAACTACTATACAAAACAGGAGCTAACGGAGTTTCTTAAAGTTTGCAGAGTAGATTGTAAGCCTGTAGAGTATACCTTTTATCACTTACTAGCTTTTACTGGTTTGAGATGTGGTGAGGCTCTTGGGCTCATGTGGTCAGATGTTGACTTTGAAAATAAACGATTAAGCATTTCTCGAACAGCTGTCGTTGTTAATAAAAAACAAACTGTTCAGGGCCCTAAAACCAAAATGAGTAAGAGGGTTATCACTTTAGATGATGAAACTCTAAATATATTAAAAATCTGGAAGCGTCAGCAAATAAAAGAATATTTTCGGGCTGGCGTACCTTACAAACATGATTCGAATTATATCTTTACGAATAGTTTCGGAGGATGGATTTCTCCTTCAGCTGTTAAAGAGAGACTTAGAAGATTCTTTTGTGAACATAAGGATGTCAAAAAAATCACTCCTCACGGTTTCAGGCACACACACGCTTCTCTCCTCTTTGAAGCAGGTGTTACAGCCAAAATCATTTCAGACAGATTAGGTCATAACAATGTTCAAACCACTCTTGATATGTACACCCACATCAATGATAATCAACGTTTTGAAGTCGTTGATCAGCTCATGGATTTCATCCGCTCCAGCTAAAAGTCATGCCGTATTCAATCTCGTATTCACTTTTGGTTGACCTACTGAAAACCCACTGATTTCAAGGGACTAGGAAGACGTGAGCAGTTTATACCATAA
>NZ_JBBJZX010000171.1:0-1235 GCF_038148935.1 Streptococcus pseudopneumoniae
ATGATAAAAAAATACGTTACCAAAAAAGGAGAGACTAGATATCTCTTTCAAACATACCTGGGCATAGACCCTGCTACTGGAAAAGAAAAACGCACAACACGCCGTGGTTTTAAAACCATTAAAGAGGCAAAGGCTGCCGAACGTGATCTTCTCTTAGACGTTGAAGAGAACGGTTTTTCAAACAATGAAGATTTCCAGAACCCTACTTTTGCTGAAGTTGCTGAGTTATGGCTTGAAAGCTATAAAAACACTGTGAAACCAACAACCTATCAGAATGTCAAGAAAAAACTTGATGTTATGATTGACTTGTATTTTACAGACATGAAGATTCAGGAAATCAGTGTCGCTTATTGTCAGAAAGTTGCTATAAAGTTAAGTAATCGCTATATCCTCTATGCCAATTACTACTCTGTAATCAGCCGTATTTTCAAGTATGCCACTTCTATTGACATTATTAAGTCAAATCCCTTAGATAAGATTATCAAGCCTAAAAATAGGCCATTAAAGGGAA
The DNA here is from genome assembly GCF_038148935.1 of Streptococcus pseudopneumoniae. Classification (GTDB taxonomy): domain Bacteria; phylum Bacillota; class Bacilli; order Lactobacillales; family Streptococcaceae; genus Streptococcus; species Streptococcus pseudopneumoniae_U. The sequence continues at coordinate 512 of NZ_JBBJZX010000171.1, forward strand.
AAGAAAACTACTATACAAAACAGGAACTAACCGAGTTCCTTAAAGTTTACAAAGCAAATTGCAAACCAGTAGACTACACTTTTTTCCACTTGCTCGCTTTTTCTGGATTGAGAACTGGAGAAGCAATCGGCCTCATGTGGTCAGATGTTGACTTTGAAAATAAACGGTTAAGCATTTCTCGCACGGCTGTCGTAATTGGTGACAAGCAAACTGTTCAGGATCCTAAAACCAAAAGGAGTACGAGGGTTATCACCTTAGATGATGAAACTTTAAATGTATTGAAAATCTGGAAACGTCAGCAAATAAAAGAATATTTCCAGGCTAGTGTGCCTTATAAACATGATTCGAATTATATTTTTACGAACAATGGCGGGGGATGGCTTTTAGCTGCAACTATGAAAGTGAAACTTTTAAGATTCTTTCGTAAACACAATAATCTTAAAAAAATTTCGCCTCACGGGTTTAGACATACACACGCTTCTCTCCTATTTGAAGCCGGTGTTACAGCCAAAATTATTTCGGACAGATTAGGTCATAATAATGTTCAAACTACCCTTGATATGTATACCCACATCAACGATAATCAACGTGTTGAAGTCGTTAATCAGCTCATGGATTTCATCCGCTCCAGCTAAAAGTAGTGTCGTATTCAATTTCGTATTCACTTTTACTTAACACGCTAGAAACCCACTGATTTCAAACGATTAGCAAGCTATGTACTATT
>NZ_JBBJZX010000172.1:0-1177 GCF_038148935.1 Streptococcus pseudopneumoniae
CTGTCTTTAAAAAACAGTCAATTAGTCCTCACAAACATAATATACTACTATTGTTTGAAAAAGTCAACAGTTTATGTTTGTTTTTGTTATTTATTTTTTACTTTTTTATAAAACTTCTATCTCAAACCCTATTTCTTCAACCTGATTGGCTTCTAAGAGACGAACATTCTTCTTATCTTCTAAATGATCTCCTTCTTCAAGGGATGTTGACAAGCCAGACCATGGTTCAAAGGCAATGAAAGGTCCCTTGTTCAAAGTTGACCAGATGATGAGGTTTGGAAACTCTGCAAAGTGCACTTTCAATCCCTTATCATGTTTACGGGAACGAAGGGCAATTGTTCGAGATTGCAATTCATCCAAAGTCACTGCATCTGTGCTGAAAAGATCATAACTAAGATCTATTTCTTTTTGTCCCTCTAGCCATGGACTTCTATCTTGAAAATCCAGCATACCCGTTTCTGGGAAAGGACGTGGAACAGAGCAAGTCTCTTCTTTCTCAAACTCTAAATAGTAATCTTCATAGACTTCATCATCCAGTAAGGGACAATTAAATCCTGGATGTCCACCAATAAAGTAAGGCATGACCTTGCTAGTTTCTTTATTGAAAATCTTGTATTGAGTCCGTACTGTCTTGCCAGTAAGGCTATAAGTGATTTCTAGGCGGAAATGATAAGGGTAGTTCTGATAGCTATTCTCATCGTCTTCAATTGCAAAAGTTACACTCTTATCTGTCTGTTCAACTAATTCAAATTCTTTCTTGCGAACCAAACCATGACGAGGAATCTTTCCTTTGCTTTCTTGCCCCTTCTCATCTATATAGAGGGCTGTATCCTCTCTCAAAGAACCACAAATGGGGAAGAGAACAGGAGCTTGTCCACTCCAATAAGTGGGATCCCCTTGCCACAAATACTCAAGTCCCTCAGCATCTTTTATAGAAGAAAGAGCCCCACCAAAACTGTTAAATTCAACTCTTAATTGTTCTGATTTTAATTCAATTACCATTATTTTCTCCGATTTCTTGATAGTTTATAAAAAACTAGGCTGTCACTCCTAAAAGGTATGACAACCTAGTTTCAACAATTTACACTCTGCGAAAATCCAATTCAAACTTCGTCAGCGTCGCCTTGACGTAGATATGGTCACTGACTTCGTCAGTCTTATCTACAACCTCAAAACT
>NZ_JBBJZX010000173.1:0-1174 GCF_038148935.1 Streptococcus pseudopneumoniae
TTGATATCCTTATCAACAAAATCTAGGGCTGATACCTGGTATTTATAGGTTAGAGTCGCAAACTCTGATCGACTGGTGATAAAGACGATAATAGCGTAAGGATTGTAATGACGAATGAGCTGAGCCACTTCAAATCCCTTTTTCTCAATTCCATGAATATCAATATCTAGGAAATAAAGCTGATTTACTTCATCGTTTTCAATGTATTCTTCAAATTCACGGACTTTTCCTGTTGTCTTGTATGATATTGGAATATTCGATTCTTTCGAAATTTCATCCAATATTCTCTCTAGTCTCACTTGATGTTCAATAACATCTTCTAAAATTAAAACTTTCATTCAAATTCCCTCTTAAATCTAATAATTTGTCTAAATGTACTGCCTTCCATCTCTGTTTCTAAAATAATATTGTTGTACTTATCTAGTAGTTCTTTCACATTATTTAATCCGACTCCGCGATTTCTTCCCTTAGTGGAGAATCCTAAAGCAAATAGATCTCCTGAAGGAGTCATCGTCATTTTACATGAATTCTGAATCACAATAACTGTTTCAGTTTCCATCTTAATAACTGCTACTTCCATTTGTTTTTTATAGCTATCAGCTGATCCTTCAACAGCATTGTTCAATAAGACGCTCATGATACGAACTAAATCCAATAGTTCAATTTGGAGCGTGGTAATCGTATCTTTTACTTCCAGTGTAAACTCTACACCATTATTTCGAGCATAGACAATTGACTGAGCAACCAAACTTCGTAAAGCTGAATCTTCTATGTTGTTCAAATCAAAGTAAGTGTACTTATCTGAACGCAGTTTGTGATTGGCTTTAACCAAAACTTCGTTGTAAACTCTGTCAATTTCCTGTAAATTACCACTGTCAATTGCCATATGCATACTGACAAGCATCCCAGCATAATCATGTCGAAAACCACGAATTTCATTATACAGACCGACAATTTCATCTGTATAATTCTGTAAATGTTTCTGTTCAAATTTCTTCTGCTTCAACGCAATCTCTTTTTCTATTTGTTCTTTATGCGAATTCATTGCAAAGAAGGTCAAAAGGAGAGAGATAAAGACAATAGATGACAAAATACTTCCAAAACTATTCAAATGTTTAATCGTACTTACCATATCTGAAACGAAAGATGCAGTATGGAGCAGTAGTAAAGCAAA
>NZ_JBBJZX010000175.1:0-1161 GCF_038148935.1 Streptococcus pseudopneumoniae
GTCAATAAAAAAAGTCCAGTTCCACAACCAGACTTTCTAATCATGACAATTATTGGAAAGAGACTACAATGACATTTATTTCAAATCATAAACAGAAAATTATTTCAAGTTACATTTCGGCAACTGTCAGAAGTCATCCTAAATTAGAAAAGCACCCTACCTTACCATTAGTCTATCAAAAAAATCGTAATCCCCATCAGGTTCCAATATTGGCGGGTGGAGGTTCAGGACACGAACCTGCTCATATTGGATATGTGGGAGAAGGAATGCTTACCGCTGCTATCCATGGCCAATTATTTACTCCTCCTACAAGAACTGAAATCTTAGAGTCCATTCGTTTTTTAAACAATGGTCACGGTGTCTTCATCATTGTAAAAAATTTCGAAGCAGACATCAAAGAATTTAGCTCGGCCATTAACACTGCTAGAAAAGAAGGAATTAAAGTCAGCTATAGTCTCGCACACGACGATATTTCAATTGAACCTCACAATAGATTTCAAATTAGAGGAAGAGGGCTTGCAGGGACTATTTTACTTCATAAAGTTCTAGGATATGCAGCTCAAAATGGTGCCGAAATAGAGCAACTAACTGATTTAGGTCATCAGCTTGCTCCCGAAATCGCAACAATTGGCTTTGCAACGAAATCGGCTAGTCTCCCCCAAGCCACCCTTCCACTATTTAACTTGGAAGAAGGAAATATTTCTTATGGTATTGGGATACATGGCGAAGAAGGATATCGTATCGTCCCATTCCAATCATCGGAAATCCTTGCAAATGAAATTATAAGTAAATTAAGATTGCACTATCATTGGAAAAAGGGTGATCAATTTATATTGCTTGTAAATAATCTAGGCACTACTACCAACCTAGAAATGGGCATATTTCTCAATGATCTCCTTCAACTCTTAGAAATTGAAGGAGTCGCTATTACCTTTATAAAATCAGGAACATTTATGACCAGTTTGGATATGGCAGGTATATCCGTAACTCTTTGCCCTGTAAAAAATAAGCAATGGCTAGAAGCGCTCAATGCTCCAACGACAGCTTTTGCATGGTAATTTGCTTTGTATAACTCAAAAGGGCTACATCACTTGATGGCCCTTTGTTTTTATCTTATACTCAATGAAAATCAAAAAGCAAACTAGGAAACTAGCCGCAGGC
>NZ_JBBJZX010000176.1:0-1128 GCF_038148935.1 Streptococcus pseudopneumoniae
TTTTTATTGAAAAAAATAGTGGATAACCTTGTGAGATAAAAAAATAAAAGAACAGCCTTATTTCAGGCTGTTGATAATTCTACTGTATTCTTCTTGATTTGAGAAAGTAATAATGATTTTTCCACTATTTTTTTTAGACAGTTTGATTTCTACATCTAATCCGAGTAGTTTTTTTAACTGTTCTTCTTCATTTTGTATGAAATGATCATTTTTTTGCAGTTTCTTTTGTTTTTTCTCTGTCAGAAGAGCTTCTAATTTCCTTACAGAAATGTCTTCTTCTATAATCCGTTGAAAGAAATAGTCTTGTTGTTCCTTATTCAACCCAACTAGAGAACGCGCATGAGCTTGTGATAGTTTGCCATTTTCTACTTCTGAGAGGATAGCATCTGGCAAGGAAAGCAAGCGAATAGAGTTGCTGATATATGGACGAGACTTGCCCATTTTATCTGCAATTTCAGCATGGGTAAATCCTTTCTCTACGAGAGAGTCATAGGCGCGTGCTTCTTCTATTGGATTCAAATTTTCTCTCTGTAAATTTTCAATGATGGACTGGACCATCATCTCTTGGTCTGAAAGTTGTTTAACAATAGCTGGGATAGACCTTAAACCAGCTAAAAGTGAAGCACGATAGCGTCTCTCTCCTGCAAGAATTTCATAACCAATCACAGGCGATTGACGAACAATAATCGGTTGAATGACCCCATTTTCTTTGATAGACTGTGCTAGTTCATGTAGTTTTTCTCTATCAAATTCTTTTCGGGGTTGATAGGGATTTTTTTGTATATCCGTGATAGAAATCATTTCAAATTTTTCCATGATTCTACACTAACACATCTTTTCTCTTATGTAAAGCTTTCTTTACATAGATGTCAATTAAGATTCTAAATCGCCTGAACTCTTGTCAAGTTTAATAGATGTAGTTTCTTCTTTACCGTTACGATAGTAAGTTATTTTAATGGTGTCTCCGATAGAATGATTGTAAAGAGCACTTTGTAAGTCTGTTGATGAAGCAATCTCTTTGTCATCTACTTTTGTAATAACATCGTATTTTTCAAGGTGACCATTTGCAGGCATATTACTTTGCACAGAACGAACAACTACACCAGATGTTACACTGCTTGGAATATT
>NZ_JBBJZX010000177.1:0-1090 GCF_038148935.1 Streptococcus pseudopneumoniae
CTTTGTAGGCAAGGCAACTCCAGTAACAGTTCAAGTGAAAGATGCCAACGGAACAGCGACAACAACGACTTACACCCCAACGGTAACAGCTGTAACTCCAACAGGTGCTTCATCGGTTACTGAAGGAGCTCGTGGAACTATTCAAACATCTCCTGTAGTATTTGATACGCCAGATCAAGATAATACAACAGTAAACTTTAATAAAGGTCATGAGAAAGTTGATCTTGATAAGTCTACTCTAACATTAGTTGATAAAACTGGTAAAGAAGTGAAAGAAGTTACAGTTCCGGGAGAAGGAACATATGTACTTAAGGATGGAGTCGTTGAATTTACACCAGAAAAAGATTTTGTAGGACAGGCGACTCCAGTAACAGTTCAAGTGAAAGACGTCAATGGTAAAGTAGTTTCTGAAACTTATACTCCAACTGTGCGTCCTGTAACGGAGTTTAAAGACACAGATGGGAATGTTGTTTCAGGAAGTACTACAGAAGATGGCAAAGTTGATAAGAAGGACTTCCCGGGCTATAGATTTGTTGAAACTAAAGTTGATAACAAGGGTAATACTACTCATATCTATGAAAAAGTAACAACGACATTCAAGGATAAGGATGGCAATCTTATTACTGTTGATAAAGACAACAATCCTGTGAAATCAACAGAAAAAGGAGAAATCCCAGCTAAAACGATCCCAGGTTATAAATTTGTAGAGACTAAGAAACTTCCAAACGGAGATATCGAACACATCTATGAAAAAGTAACAACAACATTCAAGGATAAGGAAGGCAATCTTATTACTGTTGATAAAGACAACAACCCTGTGAAATCAACAGAAGAAGGAGAAACTCCGGCTAAAACGATTCCAGGTTATAAATTCGTAGAGACTAAGAAACTTCCAAACGGAGATATCGAACACATCTACGAAAAAGTAAGTACCTTCTTCAAGGATAAAGAAGGAAACGAAATTCCAAACTATCCAAGTGAGCCAGGCACAGTCGATAAGAAAGATATTCCAGAGTACCGCTTCGTAGAGACTAAGAAATTACCAAATGGTGACACAGAACATATCTATGAAAAAGTAACAACTTTCTTT
>NZ_JBBJZX010000178.1:0-998 GCF_038148935.1 Streptococcus pseudopneumoniae
ATACACTGTGTTCTCAGTTATCTTTAAAATTTTTCCTTTATTCATACTTTACCTTTTATCAGTGAAATTTGTCTTTATCTATCTGGTAAGGTCTTATATCTCCTTGTAGTCTCACTATATAATAATCTTCATATTCAACTACCTGTGAGACTATCCCTGTAACCTTAACAGATTCAAATTCTTCAGTATCTAAATTCTGTTCTACAGTCCAAAAATAGATTTCATCTCCAATTTCAATACGGTTTAGAGAACTTCTACATCCTGACAGCAAAATAAGAAATGTGATTACTAAAAGAAATTTTAATACCCTCTTAGCTTTTCCTAACTGTACTAACATTATTTATTTTGTATTCTAACTCCTGAATACTCTTTATATAATGATTTTCTATGACTCTTGTTTAATGTATAAGTCATAGTAATAGTTATAGAGTCAACTTTTTTAGTTTTATCACTAGCTGTCCATTGTATCTTGTAAATAGATTTATCTTCAATACCAATAGCAACAATAGCTTCATTTTCTTTTAATTCATTTTTATCAGCATTGTTTTGGAAATAATACTCCAGCTCACTTTTATTAAATTTGTCAGCGTCTTCTTTGAAATCTATATAACCAAACCCCTCAAAACCAACTAGTTTTTTATCTTTATCTATAATTATAAGTCCTAAATCTGTATTATAGCTTCCCTCAATCATTTCAATTTTACTTAATTCTTTCTTGCTACAACCAGCCAACACAAAAAGAATAGACAATAATATAACTCCCAATATTTTCTTTTTATTCATAAAAAGCCTCCTGTTTTATATTTATGTTTAAAATATTGTTAAACACTACCCTAATTATACCACAAATAAATATACTTTAGTTAATCTTTTTTAAATTATTTTTAACTAAAGTAAATAAACATATGTCCCCTTAACCTATAAGATAAATAGCGAGACTTATCACAGAGGTTAAAGCTATGGGAGATATTCTACATTCTGTGCCACAAGATACAGAA
>NZ_JBBJZX010000179.1:0-993 GCF_038148935.1 Streptococcus pseudopneumoniae
CTATATCCCTAAAAACTGAGAAATCACCCATCTTACTCAGAATGGATGACTTCAAGAAATTATTTAATATCAGCTTCTGCCGGTAGGTAAGTGTCTCCGAAGAATTGTTTAGATAATTTTTCAAGCGTTCCGTCTTTGTAGAGTTCTTGGATACGTTTGTCTACAAATGATTTCAACTCATCTTGACCTTGAGCAAGAAGTGGGTAAACGTACGGTTGTTGGTCGCTTGGAAGTTCGATAACTTTCAAGTTGTCCAAACCTTGGTTCTTGATCACTGTTTCAACACCGATTTTATCAAAAATCTTATAGTCAAATTGTCCATCGCTCAAACGCACCATGATTTGTTGGAAGTCTGCCTTAGTATAGTTAAGGATAGTTGGGTTGTCCGGGTGTTCAGCGTTGTATGCTTCTAACTGCTTAGCTGATGTAGTGGCTTGAACGACTTCCGTCGATTTTCCACCGATATCAGCGAGAGACTTGATGCTAGAGTCGTCTTTCTTCACTACAAGGACATTAGGGTTTTGGGCAATTGGTGCGGCATAAAGGTATTTTTCCGCACGTTCTTTAGTGTAGCTAAGATTGTTGACAGCCATATTGTAACGATCAGCGTCAAGACCAGCAAAGACACCTGACCATTCTGTCTTTTCAAACTTGACATCATATTTGTCAGAGTCTTTAAAGATAGCGCGAACCACTTCAATCTCGTAACCAGTCAATTCGCCATTTTCTTCATAGATAAATGGTTTTGGCGAACCATTGGTTGCAACGATGATTTCTTTCTTGCTAGCTGCTTCTCCTTCTTTCTTAGCTCCACCTGAGCAAGCCGCTAGCACACCTGCAGCCACAAGTCCTAAGGCAGCAAGAGATGAGTATTTAACGATTTTTTTCATGTCATTTCCTCCAAAATAGAATACCTTATAATCTTAACAGAAAAAAAACATTTACGCCATTATATGATATCTATCTCTGTGATAGGTTTTCTTTATGGCTGAT
>NZ_JBBJZX010000180.1:0-969 GCF_038148935.1 Streptococcus pseudopneumoniae
CAAAGGAGAAAAATTTGATGAGATACATAACTCTTGGTCAAGATGACAAAGAATTATCAGAAATTGTTCTCGGAATGATGAGAATAAAAGATAAGTCTGTAAAAGAAGTTGAAGAGCTTGTAGAAACAGCACTTTCTGTTGGAATCAATGCCTTTGACTTGGCTGATATTTATGGTCGTGGTCGTTGTGAAGAACTGTTAGGTCTTGTCCTAAAAAATCGTCCAGATTTAAGAGAAGAGATGTGGATTCAGTCAAAATGTGGAATTCGCATGGAAGAATTTACCTATTTTGATTTTTCTAAGGACTATATTATAAAATCTGTAGACGGAATTTTGCAAAGATTGAAGATTGATCATCTAGATAGCTTGCTTCTTCATCGACCAGATGCTTTGATGGAATCTGACCAAGTAGCAGAAGCCTTTGATTTCCTTTATAAACAAGGTAAGGTTCGAAATTTTGGAGTTTCTAATCAAAATCCTATGATGATGGAGTTACTTAAAAAAGATGTCAATCAGCCGTTAGCTGTTAATCAGCTACAATTGAGTGCGGCTTTTACTCCAGGATTCGAATCAGGTTTTCATGTTAATATGGAAGATAGTCAAGCAACTATGCGAGATGGTAGCATTTTTGAATATTGCAAATTACACGATGTGGTCATTCAAGCATGGTCTGTCTTACAATTTGGGTATTTTAAAGGGAACTTTGTTGGAAATGAGAAATTTCAAGCTTTAAATCAAGTACTTGATCGTTTAGCTATTAAATATGGAGTAACCTCTTCAACTATTGCCATTTCTTGGATATTGCGTTATCCAGCAAAAATGCAGGCAGTCGTAGGTACAACAAATCCTAAGCACTTGAGAGAAGTTAGCCAAGCGGCAAACTTTAGCTTAACAAGAAAAGAATGGTATGAAATTTATCTTGCTGCAGGGAATAATTTGCCGTAAGTAGAAGCAGATGTAAATAAATCAC
>NZ_JBBJZX010000181.1:0-959 GCF_038148935.1 Streptococcus pseudopneumoniae
AAATGAAAATCCAAGGTTTTATTTTCTTTTAAATTGGACACCATGTCTTTTCCTATTGCCATAGTATTACCATTATAGGAAGCCTCTTTATCATTATTGACAACTGCCACAGGTAAGTCAGACAATTGACCATACGGATCCCACATTGAGGACAAAAATATAATATTGTACAGAGCTGGAATAAGAGAAATCCCTATCATGACAATAATAAAGGTTGGTTTTTTAAAAATTGCTTTCCATTCTTTAAACATAGTTTCTCCTTTTTTACACATATTGTCTAAAATTTTGATATAATAGATTATACATTAAAAAATCTAAATTACAAGATAAAAAATCTATTTTTAGACATATAGTCTAATTTGTTTATAAGGAGAAAATATGCAAGAAAGTAACAAACGCTTAAAAACAAAGCGAACTATTGAAAATGCTATGGTACAATTACTGATGGAACAGCCATTTGATCAAATTTCTACTGTAAAGTTAGCAGAAAAAGCCAGAATTAGTCGTTCCAGCTTCTATACTCACTATAAGGATAAGTATGATATGATTGAGCATTATCAAAGCAAGCTATTTCATACATTTGAATATATTTTTCAAAAACATGCTCATCACAAAAGAGACGCTATTTTAGAAGTCTTTGAATATTTGGAATCAGAACCACTTCTGGCTGCCCTTCTTTCTGAAAATGGAACCAAAGAAATCCAAAATTTCTTACGAAATAAACTTCATATCATGCTCAGTACAGATTTACAAAAGCGATTTATGCAACTGAATCTCAATACAACTGAATTAGAATACAGTAGCGTCTATCTAACTCATGCACTTTTTGGTGTCTGTCAAACTTGGATTGCACATGGAAAAAAAGAAAGTCCTCAAGAAATAACAGATTTCCTTATGAAGATGCTTGGTGATACAAATTGATACAAAAAGAGGAACACAGTTGTGTTCCTTTTTATCTA
>NZ_JBBJZX010000182.1:0-951 GCF_038148935.1 Streptococcus pseudopneumoniae
AACAGCTCCTTGTATCTCTGTTAATCCACTTGACAATCCTGTCAAAGAAGTAGAAGCAAGCGGTAATACTTGATTAGCTTGATTTTTTAAAGTCGAAAGATTAGAAGATTGATTTTGTAAGTTTTCTAAACTTCCCTGTAAACCTTGTACTAAAGTTACAATTGACTGAGCAGATTGAATACTATCAGTTGAATTTTGAGATACAGAAGCACTTATCTCAGCTTGTTGCTCACTTGTCAATGATTGATAAGCTGCTGTCGATTGAATATTAGCTAATGTAGTCGCTTTATCAGACTGAGCACGTGCTAACATTTGATTAGAAAGAGATACTATACTTGATAAAACAGAATCTAATTGTTTTGTATCTCCAACATCAATATTTTGAATAGCTTGATTTAACTGATTCAAACCAGAAGATAATTGATTAATTTGATCTTTTTGCTCAGACGAAGCATCTAACTTGCTAGAAAGTTGTTGAATTCCTTCACTTAATTGCTCCACACCCATTCGAAGTGTAGCTGATTGATTAGATAACTGATTAGCACCTGTTGCAAGATTTCCCACACCATTTGTATAGGCACTAACACCAGATGAAAATTGATTAAGACCAGCATTAAGCTGAGAAACACCGCCAGTATAGGATTCTACACCAGTATATAACTGATTGATTCCTCTTACTAATTCAGGACTTTTAGAAGATAATTGACCTAATCCGCTATCTAATTGACTCACTGCACCAGTATATGTAACTAAACCACTATTAAAATTCCCTAAGCCAAGATGAAGTTGTTCGACACCAGAAACATAAGCAGATAATCCTTTAGTAAACTGCTCCGTTCCATTTGAAAAGGTTAAACTTGAAGCTGCTAAAGAGTGTAGGTTAGTAGTTAATGTTTGACTTCCTGTCACTAACTGATTCGCTCCATCAGTTAATTTTTCACTACCAGAAGC
>NZ_JBBJZX010000183.1:0-905 GCF_038148935.1 Streptococcus pseudopneumoniae
GCTGATTTTTCAACATAAGCTGGAACGTTTCCGGCACCTACCCCAAGAGCTGGTTTACCACATGAGTATGCGGCTTTAACCATAGCATTACCACCTGTTGCGAGAATTGTTGCAATACCTTCGTGGTTCATAAGGGCACTAGTTGCTTCCATAGATGGTTCAGTGATCCACTGTACACAGTTTTCAGGAGCACCAGCTGCGATAGCTGCATCGCGAACGATACGAGCTGCATGAGCAGATGATTCTTGTGCTGATGGATGGAAGGCAAAGACGATTGGGTTACGTGTCTTCAATGAAATCAATGATTTGAAGATTGCTGTTGATGTTGGGTTTGTTGTTGGAGTGATACCACAAACAACACCAACTGGTTCAGCGATAAGAGTCAAACCTGTTACATCGTCTTCTTCGATAACGCCAACTGTCTTAGTGTGGCGCATGTTGTTGACTACGTGTTCACAAGCAAACAAGTTCTTAGTTGCTTTGTCCTCAAATACACCACGTCCTGTTTCTTCAAAGGCATGTAAAGCCAATTCTCCGTGGGCATCCAAAGCTGCCACTGACGCTTTAGCTACGATGTAGTCAACCTGATCTTGGTCCAACTTACGCATTTCTTCAAGAGCAACTAAAGCTTTTTGCACCAACTCATCTACGTGTTTTTCAGCAGCGAGTTTCTTTTCCTCTGGTGTCACAGTTTTTTTATCAGCCATATTTTCCTCCATAGCTTTCAAGGATTCAATCCTTTGTTAATTTTTTCACAAGTTTATTATAACGCATTATTTCAACTTTGTAAACAGTTTCATAAACATTTCACAAAGAATTTTTAGTACCTTGTGAAATGTTTGTCATTTTCTTTTCTTAGCAAGCTTTTTCTTTAAAGTTTGTGAAATTTATTTCAAATATTTTTT
>NZ_JBBJZX010000184.1:0-897 GCF_038148935.1 Streptococcus pseudopneumoniae
GTAGACAATACCTTAAATAGAAACATAGAATCTAATCCACCAGAAAGAGCTAGCACCACCTTAGTATGCTTTTTGAAATATCCCTTCCTGAGAAAATGATTTAAAAAATCCTGTTCCCTCATTTTAGAACCTCATAAACATCCTTGGCTATCTTGGAAATCGTATCATAATCAGAATTCTTAGTGAAAATAGAAAGAATAAATGGAGAATCTGCGTAGATAACACCCGTATCATGCTTAAATTCGTCCGCATCCCCAATTTTATGAGCTACCTTCACAGAAACACCTTTGGCAATTCGCTGATTATCAAAATCTGTTTTAGTCAAAGATTCTAGCACAAATCCATTTTGATTATAAATAGCTTCCATGACCTTCCCGGCCATCTTGGAAGAAATCAATTTTTCTTTTGGATTCCAATCATCTCCCATAATAGCAGACATCTTGGATTTGAATGTGGAATCAGATTGGTTTGAAATGTAATAACCCAATATATTATGAGCTACATTATCAGATTCTTTAGATACTTTTGTGATTAAGTCCTTGAGAGAATACTCTTTATTATCCTCTTTTTTAGGAAGACTACCACTTCCCTCTGGTTTATAAGAACCTGGAAAATCATTGACTGCAGATACGTATTTTACAGTCGTGTCTAACTGATAAAGACCCTCATTTATTTTTTCTTGCGTATAGTAGAGATAAGGTAGTTTTAAAACACTAGCCGCATACATCTTTTCATCTTGATTGATACCAGCTTCTTTTCCAGTAGTCAGTTGCTTAACATAAATAGAGAATGAATCCTTCTGATATTTTTCCGATAACATTTCTTGGACCTTACTCATCCGATTATCTTCTTCAGAAGTTGATTCTTTAGCTACCCATCCAACCTGATCAATATGTA
>NZ_JBBJZX010000185.1:0-864 GCF_038148935.1 Streptococcus pseudopneumoniae
TATTTTGCCAATCCTTCAGCAATCTTATCAAGGTTGTATTTCATCATGCTGTAGTAGCTGTCGCCTTCTTTACCTTCTTCTGCGATAGAGTCAGTAAAGATTTGTGCGTAGATTGGGATGTTTGTGTCTTGTGAAACAGTCTTCATTGGACGGTCATCCACACTTGATTCTACAAAGAGTGAAGGAACTTTTGTTTGGCGAAGTTTTTCAACCAAGGTCTTGATTTGTTCAGGTGTTCCTTCTTCTTCAGTATTGATTTCCCAGATGTAAGCACTTGGGACACCATAGGCTTTAGAGAAGTATTTGAATGCTCCTTCGCTGGTTACAATGAGTTTCTTTTCAGCAGGGATGTTATTAAATTTATCCTTACTTTCTTTATCAAGTTTGTCTAACTTATCAGTATATTCTTTGAGATTTTTTTCATAGAATTCTTTGTTGTTAGGGTCTTTGGCGCTCAATTGTTTTGCGATATTTTTAGCAAAGATAATTCCATTTTCAAGGTTGAGCCAAGCGTGTGGGTCTTCTTTACCTTTTTCATTTTTTCCTTCAAGGTAGATGACTTCAACCCCTTCGCTGACTGCAAAGTAGTCTTTGTTTTCAGTTTTCTTGGCATTTTCTACCAATTTGGTAAACCAGGCATTGCCACCTGTTTCAAGGTTGATACCGTTATAGAAAATGAGGTCTGCCTCAGAAGTTTTCTTAACATCTTCAGGAAGTGGTTCGTATTCGTGTGGGTCTTGCCCAATCGGAACGATACTATGAAGATCAATCTTGTCACCAGCAATATTTTTAGTAATATCAGCGATGATTGAGTTTGTAGCAACAACTTTTAGTTTTTGACCAGAAGCTGCATCTTTTTTTCCG
>NZ_JBBJZX010000186.1:0-827 GCF_038148935.1 Streptococcus pseudopneumoniae
TCTTTGATTTTCATTGAGTATGAGTCTACTATAATCAACTCTTTTCCTGTTCGAGAGGGACGACTGCTAGTGTCTTTCCTAAACTGGCTAAAACTTTCAATACCGTATCCAACTGGGGGCTAGTCTTACCTGTTTCCATCCTAGCTATGACAGGCTGGCTCACTCCACTGAGTTCCTCTAGCTTTTTCTGGCTGATTCCTTGCTCATTCCTTGCTCATGTCTGGCCTCAATCAACTCACTCATGATAGCCACTCGCATATCACTTTCAAGGATTTCCTCCTTGGTAAAGAGTTCAGAGCGGACATCCTTCCAATTACTCCCAATAGCGCTATTCTTCATCACTTAACCCTCTTTCTTTTACGTCTATGTATTTTTTGAAAAAATGAGCGAATTATAATTCGATAGATTGACCAGCGGGTTTAAAATTGGTGCTAGCTTGTTTCTTAACAGATTTTCCTTTTCTAGGATAAAACAGATCCTGTTTGCTTAACCCCAATTTTCCATGATGAATCCAATAGTAAATGGTTGAAATTCCCACGTTAACCCCTTTAGCCATCCCCATCATTTCAGGCGAAAATTTTTGGTTATGATAGTGGAGAATCTTTTCCTTTAGTTCCTTGGTCAATCTTGATTTCTTGACCGAGTACTTGCGATTGCTTTCATAAGATTGTTGAGCGTAGTCGGCAGAGTAAAGCTCTTTAAAGCCCCCTTTTCCAAGACATTTTCGGACTGTCCCACGCTTGATTTCAGTATGGATAGTTTGAGGAGTTTTTCCAAGTAGAGAGGCAATTTCTCTATTTGATTTCCCTTCTTTTTTCCATCGTTCG
>NZ_JBBJZX010000187.1:0-807 GCF_038148935.1 Streptococcus pseudopneumoniae
AAGCACTTAAAAAAAGAGTTATTTTGATTTAAAAATGGTATAATGAGAGAACGATAGAAAGGAAGTATTTATGGAGCAAAAAGAGAAACATTTTAGCCTATCTTGGTTTTTTAAGTGGTTTTTAGATAACAAGGCCATTACGGTATTTTTAGTAACCTTATTATTGGGACTCAATCTGTTTATTTTAAGTAAGATTAGTTTTCTATTTTCACCTGTTTTAGACTTTTTAGCAGTTGTGATGTTGCCAGTCATTCTGTCTGGTTTGTTATATTATTTGTTGAATCCTATTGTTGATTGGATGGAGAAGCATAAGGTTAATCGTGTTATAGCTATCACTATTGTCTTTGTCATCATCGCTCTCTTTATCATTTGGGGCTTGGCAGTCGCCATTCCAAATCTGCAACGTCAAGTTTTGACCTTTGCAAGGAATGTTCCAGTCTACCTTGAAGATGCTGATCGAGTCATTGATGATTTGGTAACCAAGCGTTTACCAGATGATTTCAGACCTCAGCTAGAGCAAGTTTTGACCAACTTCTCAAGTCAGGCTACAGTTTGGGCGAGCAAGGTTTCTTCTCAGGCAGTCAACTGGGTGAGTGCCTTTATTAGCGGAGCTTCTCAAGTGATTGTTGCCTTGATTATCGTTCCGTTCATGCTCTTTTATCTCTTGCGTGATGGGAAAGGCTTGCGTAACTATTTGACCCAATTCATGCCAAGAAAATTGAAAGAACCTGTTGGACAAGTTTTATCAGATGTGAATCAGCAGTTGTCCAACTATGTTCGAGGGCAAGTGACAGTGGCTATTATTGT
>NZ_JBBJZX010000188.1:0-807 GCF_038148935.1 Streptococcus pseudopneumoniae
ATAGCCTGACCCGTCAAAGTAGTACCAGGTTCCGTTGACCTTCTCAAACTTGTCTTTTGGATAAGAGCCGTCTGAGTGTACGTACCAGTAGCCAGTATCGTTTTTCTTCCAGCCTGCTTCAATTATCAAGCCGTTTTCAATATCCTGCTTGAACTGTTCACGGCTAATGCCCCATTTGGCTAGATATGGATAAGGGTCAACGTGGTCTGAGTTGTTATTAGGTTGGTTATTGGTACAGTATTCATGCGTTTTGATACCTGCCAAGTCGTCTGTATCAAGTGTTTTCGGCAAACCTGCTTCATCTGCTAGATTTCGTAAAAGTTCGATATAAAGGCGATAGTCTGTCATGAACTCTTCTTTAGTTGAATGGCTTTCAATCAATTCAACTGCTGCATAGCTTTCCGCATTCCAACCGCCCCCAACATCCCAAGAGCCGTTGTTTACAGGGCCTACTTGCATGACACGGCCATTCCCAACAACGTGAGAGAAGAACCCAAGTTCAGGGTTCTTTCTATAGTGGTAGTCCGCCTCATTCTGAGCTGTTGAGTTGCGGTTGCCTGTTGAGTGGGCGTGGACTTGTCTATAAGGTTGCACTCCGACTTGTGGCAAGCCTGTACGTAGTCTGCTTGTATCGATATCCATTACTCTTGTCCTTTCCATGCGTCATTCATCTGCTTGACGGCTGACTCCACAAAGGTGTCCAAGTCTTTGTCCGTCATGCTGATGTTATATTTGGTCAGCTCTGCACGAATTTTAGCGCGAGCCTGTGCCAGTTTTTCATCGCCCTTGTAGCCAGTTTCAGTAGCT
>NZ_JBBJZX010000189.1:0-796 GCF_038148935.1 Streptococcus pseudopneumoniae
TTGCGGTCCAGTTGTCTCTGAAGCTTCAGAGCTTGGTGTTACTGGAATAACTGTTGGGGTGTAGGTAGCTTCTTTCGTAATGCTTGCAGTTTCATTCTTGGCATTTTTAACAGTCGCAGTTGCTTCAACTTTGATGGCATCTGGTGTCCCCTTGTACGCACCATCTGGTTGGAAGGTGACTTTACCTGTCGTTGAATCAATTGTATACGTACCAACTGATTGAACAACTACAGATGTTTCATCTGTCGCTTGGCCTGTAGTTGGATCCACAAGTTTATAGCCTGTGATAGTCGTTGTTGCTTCTGCTCCATCTGACAAGGCAAAGGTTGGAGTTCCTTCTTGTTCTGCCCCTTGAATATCTTTCGATGTCACATCAGTCGACGTTAGAGAAACTGGAGTAACTGTCGGAGTGTAGGTAGCGGTTGAGGTTTCACCATTTGAGTCCGTTGCTTGAACAGTAACACCTGTCCCCTTCTTTTTGTATGATGGATCTGGTACGAAGGTCACAAGGCCTGTTGTTGGTTCAATTGTGTATGTTCCTTCATTTGCAATTGTAACACTAGTAGTTGGTTGCATCGTTGATGGATCAAGCAACTGACGTGTTGCAATCGTTACTGATGGATCTGATGTTTCAAATTCTGGAGTTCCACTTTGAGTAGCCCCTTGAATACCAGTCGATGTAGCATCTTCAGATGTCATGGTCACAGCTGTTACCGTTGGAGTGTAAGTCGTTGTTGTCGCTGTTCCGTTGTCATCCTTCACTTGAACTGTTACTGGAGTTGCCTTTCCTACGAAA
>NZ_JBBJZX010000190.1:0-787 GCF_038148935.1 Streptococcus pseudopneumoniae
AGAATTTGTGTTTACAAATACTTTCCGTTGCTTGTCAATAGTTGAGTTTTTGGCTTATTTTTCTTTTAAATCATTTCCATTGATTGCTATCGTTTTTTTAAATCGTATTCATCTTCGTATTCATTTCATAATCATCTTTGCCCGTATAGTTGAGAAGGTTGCAATTTCATTCTAATAGTTTACAAAAGGATCAGTGAGTAATGTCGCTGTTTTTATTTTTAACAAAACAAAAAACCGCAAGCCAATCAGCCTGCGGTAGATAAACATTTTAGAAAAGTTTTCCTTTCATTTTATTTTTTAAAATTATTTAGTCGTAATGAGGCCTTCTGGCTCAATTTCAAACTCCGGCTTGTCTGCCAATGTGCTGTCTGGTTTGATATAGTACCAACCTGTTCCGTCTGCGGACTGGACGAAGGCGTTCGATACCATAGCACCTTCTTTACCGTCAAGATAATACCAGGTGTCCTTATATTTGACCCAACCCGTCTTCATAGCGCCCTCTGTGTCAAAATAATACCACTTATCAGCGATTTTCTTCCAGCCTGTCGCCATTTCGCCTGATTGGTCAAACCAGTACCAATTACCGTCTGAATGCTTCTTCCAGCGGTCTGTAAACATATAGCCTGAACCGTCGAAGTAATACCAAGTTCCGTTGATTTTCTCAAACTTATCTTTTGGATAAGAGCCATCTGAGTGTACGTACCAGTAGCCTGTATCGTTTTTCTTCCAGCCCGTTTCAATTGTCAATCCGTTCTCAATATCCTGCTTGAACTGTTCACGGCTAATG
>NZ_JBBJZX010000191.1:0-739 GCF_038148935.1 Streptococcus pseudopneumoniae
TGAACGTCTTCAATTGGAATATAGTGATTTACGAAATCGTATTTTAGATGAAACTCCACAGAGTTCTTATTCTTGTTTCCAAGAATTTTTGGCTAATGATCGAATAGATTTCTTTTTCCTAGGTGATTTTAATGAGGTGGAAATTCAAAATGTATTAGAATCATTTGGCTTTAAAGGTCGAGATGGAGATGTGAAGGTTCAGTATTGTCAACCATATTCTAATATCCTTGAGGAAGGTATGGTTCGGAAAAATGTGGGACAATCCATTTTGGAATTGGGTTATCATTGCCCTTCTGAATATGGTGATGAGCAACATTTACCCATGATTGTAATGAATGGTTTACTTGGTGGATTTGCTCATTCTAAGCTCTTTACAAACGTCCGTGAAGATGCTGGATTAGCTTATACTATTTCAAGTCAGCTTGATTTGTTTAGTGGATTCTTGAGGATGTATGCTGGTATCAATCGAGAAAATCGGAACCAGGCTCGTAAAATGATGAATAATCAACTGATTGATTTAAAAAAAGGATATTTTACAGAACTTGAATTAGAGCAGACTAAGGAAATGATTCGTCGATCTTTGTTACTTTCTCAAGATAATCAATCTTCATTGATTGAACGTGCTTATCAAAATGCCTTGCTTGGAAAATCTTCAGCAGACTTTAAAAGTTGGATTGCAAAACTCGAGCAAGTTGACAAAGAGGCTATTTGTAGAGCAGCTAATAATGTGAAACTACAG
>NZ_JBBJZX010000192.1:0-739 GCF_038148935.1 Streptococcus pseudopneumoniae
CGAACGTCTCCAATTGGAGTATAGTGATTTACGAAATCGTATTTTAGCTGAAACTCCACAAAGTTCTTATTCTTGTTTCCAAGAATTTTTGGCCAATGATCGAATAGATTTCTTTTTCCTAGGTGACTTTAATGAGGTTGAAATTCAAAATGTATTAGAATCATTTGGCTTTAAAGGTCGAGAAGTGGATGTGAAGATTCAATATTGCCAACCTTATTCCAATATCTTGCAAGAAGGCATGGTTAGGAAAAATGTGGGACAGTCTATTTTAGAGTTGGGATATAATTGCCCTTCTGAATATGGTGATGAGCAACATTTACCTATGATTGTAATGAATGGTTTACTTGGTGGATTTGCTCACTCTAAACTATTTACAAATGTCCGTGAAAATGCTGGATTGGCTTATACTATTTCAAGTCAGCTTGATTTATTTAGTGGATTTTTGAGGATGTATGCTGGTATCAATCGAGAAAATAGGAATCAGGCTCGAAAAATGATGAATAATCAATTACTTGATTTAAAAAAAGGTTATTTTACAGAGCTTGAGCTAGAGCAGACCAAGGAAATGATTCGTCGGTCTTTGTTGCTTTCTCAAGATAATCAAGGTTCATTGATTGAACGTGCTTATCAAAATGCCTTACTTGGAAAATCTTCAGCAGACTTTAAAGGTTGGATTGCAAAACTCGAGCAAGTTGACAAAGATGATATTTGTAGAGCAGCTAATAATGTGAAACTACAA
>NZ_JBBJZX010000193.1:0-726 GCF_038148935.1 Streptococcus pseudopneumoniae
CTGTCATCTTTAGTTTGGTATTGAAAATAGTTTAACAGACTTTTGACTTCTTTTACATGATATAATAAAGTATAGTATTTATGAAAAGAACATATAGAGACTGTAAAAATGTACTTTTGAAAAGCTTTTTAATCTGGGGTGTTATTGTAGATAGAATGCAGACCTTGTCAGTCCTATTTACAGTGTCAAAATAGTGCGTTTTGAAGTTCGATCTACAAGCCTAATCGTGACTAAGATTGTCTTCTTTGTAAGGTAGAAATAAAGGAGTTTCTGGTTCTGGATTGTAAAAAATAAGTTGTTTTAATTGATAAGGAGTAGAATATGGAAATTGATGTAAGTAAATTAAGAACAGATTTGCCTCAAGTTGGCGTGCAACCATATAGGCAAGTCCATGCCCATTCCACAGGCAACCGTAACTCCACGGTGCAAAATGAGGCTGACTACCATTACAGAAAAGATCCTGAATTGGGCTTCTTTTCTCACGTAGTCGGTAATGGTCGTGTTATGCAGGTAGGACCTGTTGATAATGGTGCCTGGGACGTTGGGGGTGGTTGGAATGCAGAAGGTTATGCACAAGTTGAACTGATTGAAAGCCATGAATCAAAAGAAGAGTTTCTGATTGACTATCGTCTCTATATCGAACTCTTGCGTAATCTAGCGGACGAGGCTGGGATACCGAGAACGCTTGATACTGCTGATTTAGCAGGTATCAAGACACACGAATAT
>NZ_JBBJZX010000194.1:0-724 GCF_038148935.1 Streptococcus pseudopneumoniae
AATAGCGTCCAGATGGAAACTCACACCTTGACTGGTAACAGCTACCTGCTTCTTCCACTGGTAGCCCTCCTTAGTCAGACTGATCAGCGCCTCCTCCCCTTCCAGAGAAGAGATCACTTGGTAGTCTTCGTCTAAGAGGGTAAAACCAAAGGTGGAAGCCAAGTCTCCTTGTTTAATCAGGTGACCACCGTCAATCTGTGCGAGATTGGTCATATTGAGATTACAGACCATTCTGCACCTCTTTCTATCTAATCATCTACTAAGATGTCTTCCTTAATCTCCAATTTTCCAAAATCGTTGAATAAGCGGTCTATGTAGCCATTACCTCCTAAAGCCTTGTAGCTTTTGTGCAGACTTTCCACTAGTGAAAATTCGTCTTTTGAAGTGAACCCTCTACGAATAGCCCGTCGCATATCACGGTCAAGGCGCAACTTCATAGTATTTAGATGCGCCTCATCGTGTACTTTCAACTTCTCTTGTACTTCATCGATTTTAGAATTGCTATCTTTAGCGGTAGTCTGGACATCTTCAATCTGTTTCTTAACATCGGTTAGTTCCGAGACGATTTTATCTGTTTCTTCTTTTGTTTTCTTCGGCATTTTATAGCCCAACCAAGCCACGACGATTGGCGTCGCTGCTGATAGCACGTTCATGAAGAAATGTTCTGTTTGTTGTAAGACATCCATAAGCACCTCGCTAGTCTGCCAGATGGCTCAAACCACGT
>NZ_JBBJZX010000195.1:0-688 GCF_038148935.1 Streptococcus pseudopneumoniae
TCTCAAAAGATAATCTTTTACTGCTTTTACAATGCTGCTTGTTGCTACCGCTAAAAAGCCTGTCGCAAAGGCAATGATGAGTTCATTAAATTGTGTCATGTGTTTTTCCTTTCTTATTCTCCGTAAAATCGAACATCAGCTTGGCCTATATAATCCCTTATCTTCCCAATCGTTGTATAAATGCTTGTACCATTATATAAGCTTATGTCACTTTTAGGCGTTGGTATCAATTCAATGTCATTTACACTTACATATCTTATATCACTTACGTTTACTTTGTTATTTCCCAAAGGAATAACATATCCGCCCCAATATTGGTAAATTGATGTATTTTTTAATTCAAGAAGAAGTGGATGACTATTCCACACCAACCTATCGCCAATATAGCGCTTGACAATCTCCTGATTGCCTAACATGATTTTTACTCTATCTCTCATAGCTTCACCTACCTAAAAATATCGTAAATAGTGTTAGCGTCTTTGGTTTGAAGGGCATCGTACTGCGCTTGTGTTCCTGCCCAATAGTTGAGTGCTTGCGAACCGTTCTGATTGATGATATTCTGACCAGGCGCCCCTGTTGCTCCTCGTTCGCCATCGTTGATGTTATCCAAGCGAGTGAAAGCAGAGGCTTTTAAACCTCTGTAATTCACTTCAATGCGGACTTCAAACCAACCACCTGAACGCTGAGA
>NZ_JBBJZX010000196.1:0-665 GCF_038148935.1 Streptococcus pseudopneumoniae
ATTTTCCTTGCCGTTATATTAGTACTATTTATTTGTTTAGGTATGCTAGCCTATCAACCTAAGAAAATGGAAGAAGATTAAAAAAATCGACCAACTGGTCGATTTTTTTATGTCTTAGATGATTTTCGTTTGTGATTATAGATTCCAAATAGTAAAAGAGAAGTAAAGGAACAGATTGCTCCAGTAATAAAACCATTGGGAATAAAGGAAAGTGTAATAGTTCCTTTTCCCTTAGGAACGTCAACTTTCATAAAGCCAGTTTGAGCTTGTTTCATTTCTATTTTCTTATCATCTTGGTAGGCAGACCAACCTTTGTCATAAGGAATAGTGAAAAAAATAGATGTATCTTGTTGGACATCATATGTAGCAAAAACATTGTTTTTAGAAGTTGATACTGTGACAGGTTGTTCTTTAATTTTTTGAATTGCCTCAGTTAAAGTTTGGGTATCTAAACGGTAGAAGGTAGGAGATTCAAATGATACTTGTGAATTTCCAGGGAAACTAACATGAATATTAAAAGTTTTTGTATCTTTTGTATAGCCTAGATTAAAGAAGGAGAAGACATTATCAGTTGTAAAAGTTTTCTTTTCTCCATTTACAAGAATGTCAACCTTTTTTTGTTTGTCATTAGAAAAGTGAAGGTTTGTGAAAGAAAGATAAACTTG
>NZ_JBBJZX010000197.1:0-657 GCF_038148935.1 Streptococcus pseudopneumoniae
GCATAGGAATTACTTGAACCACGTCTTAATTTTTTAAGAAGCTGTTCTCTCGTCTTTTCAAGTTTATCAGCTTCAGAAACGCGATAAACCAGTCCCCATTCTAGGGCTTTTTCTGCGTTCAAAGCCTCACCTGTCATAGCTAGTTGGGCAGCACGCGTCACACCGATACTGCGGCTCAAGAGATGAATTCCTCCTGCATCTGGAGCCAAGCCGACGCCAACAAAGGCTTGGATAAACTTAGCCTTATCCGTTGCAAGACAGAAATCTGCCGCAACAGCCATATTCGCTGCGGCACCTGCAACAGCACCGTCAACTTCCATTAAAACAGGTTTGGCTATTTGTTTGATTTTATAGGAAATCGTATTGACCAACTCTGCGATTTTTGTCAATGATGGAATATCATCCTCATCCACTGCCCGCTTCATCTCTACCAAATCTCCCCCAACTGAAAAGACTTTGCCATTGGCATTGATTAAGATAAAATGCACAGCTGGATTTTCTTCTGCCAGAGTCAAGGCTTCTAAAATTTCTTCACACATAGGAATATGAAAGCCATTTGCAACCTCAGGACGGTTCAAGGTAAGGATTGCCAAATCCTCTTCAAGCTGATAAATAATGTGTTCCATTAGGACTCCTTTTTATTTTTATAAGCAGTTT
>NZ_JBBJZX010000198.1:0-648 GCF_038148935.1 Streptococcus pseudopneumoniae
GTGAAAAACGTTTACAAATAGTTATCATCACTTGTAAATAGTTGAGTTTTTACTTATTTTTCCTTAAAATCATTTACACTAATTTCCATCGTTTTTTTAAATCGTATTCATCTTCGTATTCATTTTTACAATCATCTTTGCCCGTATAGTTGAGAAGGTTTCAATTTACTTCTAATAGTTTACAAAAGGATCAGTGACTAATTTCACTGTTTTTATTTTTGACAAAACACCTCTCTATTCTTCATGTAAACGCTTTTTTGAACAATAGGACTTCTATTTTGGTTTCTAATCGTTCAAAATGCGTCTTTTTGCAAAATAAAAAACCGCAAGCCTGAGCCTGCGGTGAAAGAACAATTTAGAAAGTTTTCCTTTCCTTTTATTTTTTAAATTATTTTTGTTGTAATCAAGCCATCTGGCTCAACTGTGAACTCTGGCTTATCAGCCATTGTTCCATCTGCCTTGATGTAGTACCAGCCTGTTCCGTCTGCGGACTGGACGAAGGCATTTGATACCATGGCACCTTCTTTACCGTCAAGATAATACCAAGTCTCCTTGTACTTGACCCATCCTGTCTTCATAGCACCCTCTACGTCGAAATAATACCACTTGTCAGAAATTTTCTTCCAGCCTGTAGCCATTTCGCCAGAT
>NZ_JBBJZX010000199.1:0-632 GCF_038148935.1 Streptococcus pseudopneumoniae
CTCCTCCAAGAACTGAAGACCAGCACTGAAAATCCAGAACAAGTCCAAAAACTCAAGGAAGCCTATGATAAATTCAACGAAGCATTGGGGCAATCAGAAAATGGGCTTGTCAATCAGGAGGTCTTTAATGCTGCACTTGAGGAGTATAAAAAGGCTGCTCATCTAAAGAAAGATGCAGAGGAAACTGGAGGAACCAGGAATCGTAGAAGTGTTTCCGGTCTTGTTTATGGGTTTGCTACAGGAAGTACCGGGAACGAAAAAAGATCTAGGGATGATTCAGGAAGAGAAAGAGACACTCGTAATTTATATAACGGTCAAAACTTAAACGAGATACCTTTAAAATATATTGCTACTGTAGAAACTGGAACTATTAGAAATATTTCTTTATCAGGGTTCCCAACGGTGGGTAAGGACGGTAAAACTTGGGCTACAATCAAAACAAGAATTGATAGTAATGGAAAACGAGCTGTTTTAACTATTACCGGTCAGTCTCCTAAAAATCTCTATGGGCTATACAATACAACCTTAACAGTAACTGAAGGAAGCGGTCACGTGTCTAGTAAGATTCAAGAGGTTCTGTATCAACTACCAAAACCAGAATTTGATGAATCTCCACTAAATCCAGGAAAGAC
>NZ_JBBJZX010000200.1:0-609 GCF_038148935.1 Streptococcus pseudopneumoniae
TGATGTCAATATAGATGTGAAAGAAGTTGTAGAGGATGTTGATTTAACAGTCTATAAGAATAGTAAATATAGGGAGTTTGATTTCTTTAAAAATATTTGTAAATGATATTTTTGAAAGTCTATCCATCCCTATATTAGAATTGCTACAACAAGTTTTCAACACTTGTTTCAATTGAACATACTAAAAACCGAGACGAAATGATAAATTTTCAGTCTCGGTTTTGATATTTCTTAAAGAATAACTAGGTTTATTTCAATTGATCTGTAATGTCTTTTGATAGCAACATTCCCAGATGATAAGTTTTATTGATGTAAGCAATGACATCATTGATGTTTTCAGTCGTTTCAATTTTTTCTTTGATGTCAGTCCTAAATGTTTCATCCTTCAACAGTTGTTCTTGGTAGAGTCTTTGAAGTCTCTCCTTTTCATACTTATTGAGCAGAAAAAGGAACACCAAGCTAATTACAACGAGGATATAAGCATATTGGCTCATAGAATATCTCCCTGTATGATAAAGAAGTAGTAGTGAGTAGATTGAATTAGTGAAGCAGTTAGCTAGTCCGCATATAAGCGGCTAGCGTCTAACAATTAGGAACTTTAGTTCCAAT
>NZ_JBBJZX010000201.1:0-607 GCF_038148935.1 Streptococcus pseudopneumoniae
ATCACCTGGCATAGGAATAGCACAAAAAACAGCTATGAGAAAACCTGCCACGATTTCTGTTATTTTTAATACCTTATAGCGTCTACGATGTTGAACGCTTTTCTTTAAAAAATGAGCTATCTGTACATCTAATCGCTCTGTCAGATACATTTCTTCTGGCGTCATGTTCGTAACTCCTTTCATTTACTTTGATAATCATAGTATAACATATTTGAATATCAAAGTATAGTAAAAACTGGACTATAACTTATTATAAAATCCAAATATGAAATATTTGTGAAATAAGGGAAAAATATCACAAAAAGGATGGAACAAAAAGGTTCAAAATAATAAAAACGCATAATACCTTGCCTTAAAAAGCTTGATATTATGCGTTTTATCAGAGAAAGATTTTCTGAATGTTCACCTCAAATTGAGTTTTTCCAACATTCTATCAATCACTATTCTAGCTAGTTTCCGACTAGTCTAAGCTTAACTTATCTTAACTGAGTAAGAATAGCTTTGAGTTTATCAATCAACTCATCTTCTGTGTGGTCAGACTCTTTCTCATTGGCTAGGAAGACAACTGCTTGAGCGAGTGCTTCTCGTGCTTGGTCGAGGACTTTAA
>NZ_JBBJZX010000202.1:0-606 GCF_038148935.1 Streptococcus pseudopneumoniae
CAGTCCTTCAATTAACAGTCCCTTACAATCAAATTGAGTTTGAAGTAGCTGAAGTAACAGCAAACCTATTTCTTAGTCATATTTCCTAAAAAAGTCCCCTCCAATTCCCCGACCAAAATCCGAAAAATATCGAAAAATGATGTTTAAAATAGTCCCCAAAAGCCTGAAATAGAGCAAAAAAACTCCACCAGATTGGGTGACTCCCGACTTTAGCACTTATGTGGTATAATATTCTACGGCACTACTACACCGCCTACGAAAGGAGGTGAGATAGCCCATGATGGAACTAATCCTTAAAACTATCATCGGACCGATTGTGGTCGGTGTCATCCTTCGTTTAGTCGATAAATGGCTAAACAAAGATAGATAGTGTCAAAAAAGACCCCAAGCTTATTTGGACGTGAGCTTGGGGTCTTTTCTAGTCCATGATATAGAACTAATCCTTAATTCCTCTCCATTATCCCACAGTTCACAAAATTTGTCAAAACTTTACATCCTCAGCTTCTCAAGCTTTAACCGCTTTACAACAAGACTTTCAAGTTTAAGAGAAAATTAGGGATTCTATCAATTTCATAGAAATTTTGATTTAGTAAACGAATAGACAAC
>NZ_JBBJZX010000203.1:0-604 GCF_038148935.1 Streptococcus pseudopneumoniae
TTATCAAAAAGAGTTAGAAATTGAATTGATCTTAGCTCATGTGAATCATAAGCAGAGAGTAGAATCAGATTGGGAAGAACAGGAATTAAGGAAGTTGGCTGCTGAAGCTGGACTTCCTATTTATGTCAGCAATTTTTCAGGAGAATTTTCAGAAGCGCGTGCTCGACATTTTCGTTATGATTTTTTTCAAGAGGTCATGAAAAAGACAGGTGCGACAGCCTTAGTTACTGCCCACCATGCTGATGATCAGGTGGAAACGATTTTGATGCGTTTGATTCGAGGCACTCGTTTGCTCTATCTATCAGGAATTAAGGAGAAGCAAGTAGTCGGAGAGATAGAAATCATTCGGCCCTTCTTGCATTTTCAGAAAAAAGACTTTCCTTCAATTTTTCACTTTGAAGATACATCAAATCAGGAAAATCATTATTTTCGAAATCGTATTCGAAACTCTTACTTACCAGAATTAGAAAAAGAAAATCCTCGATTTAGGGATGCAATCTTAAGTATCGGTAATGAAATTTTAGATTATGACCTAGCTATAGCTGAATTATCTAATAATATTGATGTAGAAAATTTAGAGCAGCTATTGTCTTACTCTGAGTCG
>NZ_JBBJZX010000204.1:0-604 GCF_038148935.1 Streptococcus pseudopneumoniae
GTATCAAAAAGAGTTAGAAATTGAATTGATTCTAGCCCATGTGAATCATAAGCAGAGAATTGAATCAGATTGGGAAGAAAAGGAATTAAGGAAGTTGGCTGCTGAAGCAGAGCTTCCTATTTATGTCAGCAATTTTTCAGGAGAATTTTCAGAAGCGCGTGCACGAAATTTTCGCTATGATTTTTTTCAAGAGGTCATGAAAAAGACAGGTGCGACAGCCTTAGTCACTGCCCACCATGCGGATGACCAGGTGGAAACGATTTTAATGCGCTTGATTCGAGGTACTCGTTTGCGCTATCTATCAGGAATTAAGGAGAAGCAAGTAGTCGGAGAGATAGAAATAATTCGGCCCTTCTTGCATTTTCAGAAAAAAGACTTTCCACCAATTTTTCACTTTGAAGATACATCAAATAAGAAAAATCATTATTTTCGCAATCGTATTCGAAACTCTTATTTACCAGATTTAGAAAAAGAAAATCCTCGATTTAGAGATGCAATCTTAAGTATCGGCAATGAAATTTTAGATTATGATTTAGCTATAGCTGAATTATCAAAGAATATTGATGTAGAAAATTTAGAGCAGCTATTGTCTTACTCTGAGTCT
>NZ_JBBJZX010000205.1:0-575 GCF_038148935.1 Streptococcus pseudopneumoniae
ATTCGCGATATGCTGGACTTGCCAGCCAAAAATGTGACCATTTTAGAGGGGAGCAATATTCATGTATTACCTTCCCTGCCTTACTCAGCGCAAGATTTCTATACCAGTATAGATGTTTTGGCTGAACTAGATAATGGAACCCAGGTAATTATTGAAATTCAAGTTCATCATCAGAATTTTTTCATCAATCGTTTGTGGGCTTACCTTTGCAGTCAGGTCAATCAGAATCTTGAAAAAATTCGTCAACGAGAAGGTGATACCCATCAGAGTTACAAACACATAGCACCTGTTTACGCAATAGCTATTGTGGATAGTAATTATTTCTCAGATGACTTGGCCTTTCACAGCTTTAGCATGCGAGAGGATACGACAGGTGAGGTCTTAACTATCACAAACAATGGACAAGAAAACCATCTGGTCAAGATGGCATTCTTGGAATTAAAAAAATACAGAGAAACCAGCAAAGATGAGGTTCGCAAACCGTGGTTGGAGTTTTTCGGCAACAAGCCCTTTACCCAAGAACCCGAGCGAGCCATCAGCCAGGCAGATCAACTGCTGGACTACAAGAGCTGGTC
>NZ_JBBJZX010000206.1:0-570 GCF_038148935.1 Streptococcus pseudopneumoniae
GGCTGCTGAAACAGGCTACAAGGGAGATGAAAAACTGGCACAGGCTCGCGCTAAAATCCGTGCAGAGCTGACAAAATACAACATCAGCATGACGGACAAGGACTTGGATACCTTTGTGGAGTCAGCAGTGAAGCAGATGAATGACGCTTGGAAAGGACAAGAGTAATGGATATCGATACAAGCAGACTACGTACAGGTTTGCCACAGGTTGGGGTGCAACCATACCGACAAATTCACGCCCACTCAACAGGAAACCGCAACTCAACCGCTCAAAACGAGGCGGACTATCACTACAGAAAGAACCCTGAACTTGGGTTCTTTTCTCATGTCGTTGGAAATGGTCGTGTCATGCAAGTAGGACCTGTAAATAATGGAAGTTGGGACGTTGGTGGCGATTGGAATGCTGAGAGCTATGCAGCGGTTGAACTGATTGAAAGTCATTCAACTAAAGAAGAGTTCATGGCAGACTACCGTCTCTATATCGAACTCTTACGCAATCTAGCGGATGAAGCTGGTATACCGAAAACACTTGATACAGACGACTTGGCAGGTATCAAGACACATGAATAC
>NZ_JBBJZX010000207.1:0-563 GCF_038148935.1 Streptococcus pseudopneumoniae
GATAGCGTCCAGATGAAAACTCACGCCTTGACTGGTGACAGCTACCTGCTTTTTCCACTGGTAGCCCTCCTTGGTCAGACTGATCAGTGCCTCCTCCCCTTCCAGAGAGGAAATCACTTGGTAGTCTTCGTCTAAGAGGGCAAAACCAAAGGTGGAAGCCAAGTCCCCTTGCTTAATCAGGTGCCCACCGTCAATCTGTGCGAGATTAGTCATATTGAGATTACAGACCATTCTGCACCTCTTTCTTTACTGTTTACTTTGTATCAAGGTTTTCAGTTCTCTCACATCTTCGCCTAGCGATTTGACCTGTTCAGCCAGCACCAGAATAGCCTTGTTTTGTTCGTCATGGTTATCCAGCCTTTTGTTAGCCGACATTCGAAATTCGCGTAAGTTCTCAATATCTTTTTCTATGGCTGTAATGCGATTTTCCTGCTTGGTTGCCCTGTCCTTCATGGAAAAGTACAAGACAACCACAGGAATCAGAGAAAAGAGAAACCGAATCAATAAGTGCTCAATCTCTGTCATAAGCACCTCGCTAGTTTGCCAGATGGCTCAAACCACGG
>NZ_JBBJZX010000208.1:0-558 GCF_038148935.1 Streptococcus pseudopneumoniae
ATCCGCGATATGCTGGATTTACCAGCCAAAAATGTAACCATTTTGGAAGGGAGCAATATTCATGTCTTGCCTTCCCTGCCTTACTCGGCGCAGGATTTCTATACCAGTATAGACGTCTTAGCGGAGTTGGATAATGGAACTCAGGTAATCATTGAGATTCAAGTGCATCATCAGAATTTTTTCATCAATCGCTTGTGGGCTTATCTATGTAGTCAGGTCAATCAAAACCTAGAAAAAATTCGCCAACAAGAAGGAAATACTCACCAGAGTTACAAACACATTGCACCAGTATACGCTATTGCAATTGTCGATAGTAACTACTTCCATGATGATCAAGCTTTTCATAGCTTTAGCATGCGAGAGGACACGACAGGTGAGGTCTTAACCATCACAAATAACGGTCAAGAAAACCATCTAGTTAAAATGGCATTCTTGGAATTAAAAAAATATAGGGAAACCAGCAAAGATAGTATTCGCAAACCATGGTTAGAGTTTTTCGGGAACAAACCCTTTACTCAACAACCCGAGCGAGCCATTAGCCAGGCAGACCAACTGCTA
>NZ_JBBJZX010000209.1:0-555 GCF_038148935.1 Streptococcus pseudopneumoniae
CTAAAGATTTTCTTAGCAACCAAGTCATTGGTTGGGCTAATGCCCGGATGTCTGAGAATCATCCTTTTCCTCCTTCTATTATAGCACATTTTTTAATCTAATTTACTAGATTCGATGCTTCTATCTATTTATTCGGAAAAGAGAGTGAAAAGTTCAAACTTTCCTGAAAATAACAATATCTTAGATAAAAAAGATAGCCAAACTCTTTACATCAAGAAATTTAGCTATCTTTTTAGTTTGTTTTAAGACTGCATAACGCTTACAGATTTCTCACTTATGTTCTTCCAGCAGTGCCTCAAACTCAGATACTGACATACCTAATTGCTGGCTGGCAACCTCTGAAGTCAGAAGACCTTGACGGACCATATCTAGGAAGGCAAAAAGTTTTCCACGTTCAAGTCCTTGTTCTAAACCTTTTTCGATGCCTTGTTCAATCCCCTCTGCACGACCACGTTCAAGTCCTTGTTCAACCCCCTCAGCCCTAGCTGTTTCCAAGGCATAGTCCTGTGCTAACAAGGCTTGTTCTTCGCGCATACGTAGTTGACTAAACATTTT
>NZ_JBBJZX010000210.1:0-549 GCF_038148935.1 Streptococcus pseudopneumoniae
AGACATCGTTAAGAAACCAACAGACACCTTGAGTGGCGAAGACCTTCATACGAATACGGGAGTTATCGGAATCACCGTAGGAAATGAAGAGAAAGACTATGCGTCATCGAACATTCAATCAGTGACTTCAAACGGAGCATTACCAGCCTTAACAGCAGGAAGCACCCAAGAGATTCCAGTCACGATTACTTACGGTGATGGTTCTCAAGAAACTACAAAAGTAACCTTGAAAGTAACGAAAGCTGCGCCAACCGCACCAACGGTAGGACAATGGCAAAACGGTAACTTGAAAGTGACACCAGCCGCAGACAACGGAGGAGATAAGATTGAGATTCCGTTGAAAGACAGTGGAACAGTTGTTGTCAAGAAAGGGGACAATGGCACCTGGACTGTAGAGGGTAACCATCCAGATGTTAAGGTTACAGGCGATTCGATTGAAGTTCCAGCGGACAAAGTAGGCGATAGCGTCACCGTAACAGCAAAAGTTGGAGAAGGCAAGCTAGAAAATAGCACAAACAGTGCAGCCTACAGCAAACAAGCGCATACTGT
>NZ_JBBJZX010000211.1:0-486 GCF_038148935.1 Streptococcus pseudopneumoniae
ATAGAAAATGACTAGGAGAGAAGAATGTTTGCGACAAAAAGAGGCAATGATCTCTCTGCGAATATCTGAAAGTTTATCTCTTGCCTAGCGATTTCCATTGGAGTATGCTCGTGATGTTAAAATGAGTCTATCAAATAGGATGTGTAAAAAAGTAAAAAGGGTAGTGAAACTCCTTGCTATACAGGGGATTAGCTACCTTTTGCTTGTTTTAGAAGCTCTTCTATTGACTTCTTAGAATGCAATAGAGCCTATAAGAACTGTTGAATTTCAAAGTATTTACTTGAACTATGATATGTCTGGAGTATACTGTCAACAAAAGGTGCAGTATGATTATTTTTGTTGCTTATATCTACAAATTCTAAACAGTAGTTTGAGCAGACTTGGTCAAACTTGGCTGAAACTTTCTATTTTCAGATAATGGGCTAGTTTGTTTTTTGAATGTTGATAAGGATGGAAAGGCAAGGCCATCTTGGCAACCAAAGTGTC
>NZ_JBBJZX010000212.1:0-483 GCF_038148935.1 Streptococcus pseudopneumoniae
GTTCAAGACTTACCGTGGTATGGGATCAATTGCTGCTATGAAAAAAGGCTCAAGCGATCGTTACTTCCAAGGTTCTGTTAATGAAGCAAACAAACTTGTTCCAGAAGGAATTGAAGGTCGTGTTGCTTATAAAGGTGCGGCAGCTGATATTGTCTTTCAAATGATTGGCGGTATTCGCTCTGGTATGGGTTACTGTGGTGCAGCTAACCTTAAAGAACTACACGATAATGCTCAATTTATTGAAATGTCTGGTGCTGGTTTGAAAGAAAGTCACCCTCATGATGTACAAATTACTAATGAGGCGCCAAATTATTCTATGTAAAAGAAATGAAAAGAACTCCTGCAAAAACAGGAGTTCTTTTACAATGTTGTCAATTTTAATTTACACTAACTTTACCATCCTGAATAGTGAAAATACTTAGATTTTCTGGTAGATTTTGAAGATGATCTAAGCTTGTTGTCGTGATAAAGGTTTGGATTGAC
>NZ_JBBJZX010000213.1:0-483 GCF_038148935.1 Streptococcus pseudopneumoniae
ATTCAAGACTTACCGTGGTATGGGATCAATCGCAGCAATGAAAAAAGGTTCAAGCGATCGTTACTTCCAAGGTTCTGTCAATGAAGCAAATAAACTTGTTCCAGAAGGAATTGAAGGTCGTGTTGCTTATAAAGGAGCGGCAGCTGATATCGTCTTCCAAATGATTGGTGGTATTCGTTCTGGTATGGGTTATTGTGGTGCAGCTAACCTTAAAGAGTTGCATGATAATGCTCAATTTATTGAAATGTCTGGTGCTGGTTTGAAAGAAAGCCATCCTCATGATGTACAAATTACTAATGAGGCACCAAATTATTCTATGTAAAAACAATGGAAAGAACTCCCGTGAAAACAGGAGTTCTTTTACGATGTTGTCAATTTTAATTTACAGAAACTTTACCATCCTGAATTGTGAAAATACTTAGATTTTCTGGTAAATTTTGAAGATGATCTAAGCTTGTTGTTGTGATAAAGGTTTGGATTGAA
>NZ_JBBJZX010000214.1:0-480 GCF_038148935.1 Streptococcus pseudopneumoniae
TAGCCCGACCAATGATTTGGTAGCTAAGAAAATCTTTAGCAATCCGGAAATCACTTGTCAATTTATTCGCGATATGTTGGATTTACCAGCCAAAAATGTAACGATTTTAGAGGGAAGTAACATTCATGTCTTGCCTTCCCTACCGTACTCGGCACAGGATTTCTATACAAGTATAGATGTTTTAGCTGAACTAGATAATGGAACGCAAGTAATTATTGAAATTCAGGTGCATCATCAGAATTTTTTCATCAATCGCCTATGGGCTTACTTGTGCAGTCAGGTCAATCAAAATCTAGAAAAAATTCGCCAACGTGAAGGTGATACCCACCAGAGTTACAAACACATCGCACCAGTATATGCTATTGCCATCGTAGATAGTAATTACTTCCAAGATGATTTGGCTTTTCATAGTTTTAGCATGCGAGAAGATACGACGGGTGAAGTCTTAACCATCACCAATAATGGACAAGAAAACCATCT
>NZ_JBBJZX010000215.1:0-453 GCF_038148935.1 Streptococcus pseudopneumoniae
TCCGAGAATGACCTTCGCAGCGTCGATGACAGATTGATCAATACCATCCAAGTCTTTCAAACGAGTTTCTAGTTCTTCAACCAATCGAGCAAGTTCAGACTTGTCAACAGGACGAGTCTCACTAGGAGTCACCGTAATGCCTGAATTGTTTGAAGTAGATGTAGAAACTGGTGTTTCTTGAGCTGGAGTACTTGCTTGAGCCTGTCCAACAGTAGATGACGGAGTAACAGGGGTGGTGTTGCTACTATCGTCGGTCGTCACACCAGGAGCTGGAGTATTGCCGCTGTTATCTGGTGTCGCACTGTCGCTATTGTTAGGGGCAGGGTTAGTAGTACCGCCGTTGTTAGTGTTAGCACTATTGTCGGTATTAGCACCGTTGTTGGTGTTGCTATCATTACCTGGTACAGGAGTTGGTTTATCTACCAATCCTGCTTTCGCAGTGTCAAGTTTTTG
>NZ_JBBJZX010000216.1:0-442 GCF_038148935.1 Streptococcus pseudopneumoniae
ACGCAAAAGATAGTCTTTCACTGCCTTTACAATACCGCCTATTGCTACTGCTAAAAAGCCTGTCGCAAAAGCGATGATAAATTCATTAAATTGTGTCATATGTTTTTCCTTTCTATCTTGGTTCATACACATCATAGATAGTATTGGGGTCTTTCGTTCTGATAGCTTCATATTGAGCCTTTGTACCAACCCAATATTTCAAGGCTTGCCCACCGTTTTGGTTGATGATGTTTTGGCCGGGCGCACCATCTGCTCCTCTAGGCCCTTGAATGCCCTGCAGTCCTTGTTGCCCTCTTTCGCCTTGGACACCCTGCGGACCACGTTCTCCTGCAGCGCCTCGTTCGCCATCGTTGATATTATCCAAATGAGTGAAAGCAGAGGCTTTTAAACCTCTGTAATTCACTTCAATACGGACTTCGAACCAGCCACCAGAGCGCTGAGT
>NZ_JBBJZX010000217.1:0-394 GCF_038148935.1 Streptococcus pseudopneumoniae
GCTCAACAAGATGTAGAGGGAAAAGCAGGAGAAAAACCTATAGTTAAGGGGAAAATTCCTACTCCACCAAATGGATTCTCTAGTTCTAATATTCCGCAAGGCTCTCAATTGAAAATGTATTTGGTTCAAGGTGGACATAATGAAAATTTTGGTGGAATTGAAACCTCAGCAGAAGGTTATGACATCGTTGCATGGGGGCTAGTAGGAGCAGATGGAACATCAGTATTATATCCGACTCAGTATAAAAAGCAATCCATAGGCGATAAACCGCTACGTCTTATCGTGGCTTATGTTCAACAAGGAACAGATCGAGTACTAAATAAGGACTTAGTTTCGCCTCTGTCTAGGGATTCCATTACACCGACATATCCGCTGGATAGGGATGGGGCTAAAT
>NZ_JBBJZX010000218.1:0-391 GCF_038148935.1 Streptococcus pseudopneumoniae
AAATGTAACTATTTTAGAGGGAAGTAACATTCACGTCTTGCCTTCCCTGCCTTACTCGGCGCAGGACTTCTATACAAGTATAGATGTTTTGGCTGAACTAGATAATGGAACCCAAGTTATCATCGAAATACAAGTCCATCATCAGAATTTTTTCATCAATCGCCTGTGGGCTTACTTGTGCAGTCAGGTTAATCAAAACCTCGAAAAAATTCGCCAACGAGAAGGTGATACCCACCAAAGCTACAAACACATCGCACCAGTTTACGCAATCGCAATTGTAGATAGCAACTACTTCTCGGACGATTTGGCTTTTCACAGCTTTAGTATGCGAGAAGATACGACAGGTGAAGTCTTAACCATCACAAATAATGGACAAGAAAACCATCTGGTT
>NZ_JBBJZX010000219.1:0-388 GCF_038148935.1 Streptococcus pseudopneumoniae
GTAGTTGGCTGCGCTGGGGCTGGTTCATCAGCTTGGTTTTCTGTGTCCGTAACCTGAGGGGTGTCCTCCTCTGCCTCCTCTTTCTCCTCCTGGTCAGACTCTCCTTGAGCTTCCAGCTCTTCCAATCGTGCTAAGATATCCTCAATATCCTGAGCATTCTGGAGATTGACCTTCTGCATGCCATCCATGAGTTGGTTGGCTCTCTCCAGCGCTTCCGTCGTTTTAGCCCATTGTTCTTGGTTCTTGACAATGGCACTAGTCGGGTCAAGTTCGGTGCGAACCAATTCTAAAACCGCTTGGATAAGGGCGTCCTCACTATCCTGTGTATGGTCACCTAGCAATTCGCACTGCTCATAAGAATAGCGCCCCTTGTTTTCCATCTTGATGG
>NZ_JBBJZX010000220.1:0-383 GCF_038148935.1 Streptococcus pseudopneumoniae
AATCTTTCTCGAAGCGCTATACCCTTTTTTGTCCCCTGAAACCGAGTAGGAGCTAAGACTAGCTCCCTTATCTAAGTATCGGAATACGGCTGTTCAACTAAATTTTAGCAAGAACTTCTCCCCCTTCTCTCAGTTCACAGAAGCGTTTTATACATACCATCCTATATTTCATGAACAAGACGTTTTCAGGCTAGCATCCTATCATACAATCTATTTTAAAGATAACCGTGACTCAGGATCACTTTTATCTGTCGTTTTCTCTTTATAGTGATAGATCTCACGGGATAAGTCGTACATCTTTCCTCGTGTATATAAGATATGAGGACGTTAAAAGGTTACAGTGAAAATAGAAAATCTTAGTCCAAATTCAATTACTCTCGTGC
>NZ_JBBJZX010000221.1:0-382 GCF_038148935.1 Streptococcus pseudopneumoniae
TATTTTGGAGGGGAGCAATATTCATGTCTTGCCTTCCCTGCCCTACTCGGCTCAGGATTTCTATACCAGCATAGACGTTTTAGCTGAACTAGACAATGGGACACAGGTTATCATTGAGATTCAGGTGCATCATCAGAATTTTTTCGTCAATCGCCTGTGGGCTTACCTGTGTAGTCAGGTCAATCAAAATCTCGAAAAAATTCGCCAACAAGAAGGAAACACTCACCAAAGTTATAAACACATCGCACCAGTATACGCTATTGCTATCGTGGACAGTAATTATTTTCAAGATGATTTAGCCTTTCACAGTTTTAGTATGCGAGAGGACACGACAGGTGAGGTCTTAACCATCACAAACAACGGACAAGAAAACCATCTAGTC
>NZ_JBBJZX010000222.1:0-382 GCF_038148935.1 Streptococcus pseudopneumoniae
GTAAGTAAGTAAGTAAGTAAGTAAGTTTGTCTCGATTATGATATAATAATTAAACTAGGTGAACTTTGCTAGTAGGAGAAGCAATATTTTGCCACTAGATATAAACATGAGACTTCCTTTCCAAAATAACATGACAACATTATTAATATTTGCTAAACCTACTAGACAGTTATCCTAGTTTTTTGAATAGAATGAATAGATAAAAGGAGTTACGAATATGACGCCAGAAGAAATGTACCTGACAGAGCGATTAGATGTACAGATAGCTCATTTTTTAAAGAAAAGTGTTCAACATCGTAGACGCTATAAGGTATTAAAAATAACAGAAATTGTGGCAGGTTTCCTCATAGCTGTCTTTTGTGCTATTCCTATGCCAGGTGAT
>NZ_JBBJZX010000223.1:0-367 GCF_038148935.1 Streptococcus pseudopneumoniae
CACATCGTCAAGCAGTAATATTGGAGATTCTGTAGTGATGCTTTCCATTAATTCGATTTCTGCTAATTTTATCGAGAGGACGAGACTACGATGTTGACCTTGACTTCCAAAACTAGCATCCATCCCATTTATATAAAAAGAAATATCATCTCGATGAGGACCAACACCAGTATTTCTTTTAAATAAATCTCTAGATTTACTTTTTTCTAAAGCGATTTTGAAAGATTCAGATAAGTCTTCCTTGTCAGTTATCTTTACAGAAGATTGATAGGATATTGACAACTCTTCAATCTGATTAGAAAGTTCAAAATGTTTCTTACGGCCAAAATGTTCTAGTTTTTTTATGAAATCTAAGCGGTGATTCATC
>NZ_JBBJZX010000224.1:0-367 GCF_038148935.1 Streptococcus pseudopneumoniae
AATGAATCACCGCTTAGATTTCATAAAAAAACTAGAGCATTTTGGTCGTAAGAAACATTTTGAACTTTCTAATCAGATTGAAGAATTGTCAATATCCTATCAATCTTCTGTAAAGATAACTGACAAAGAAGACTTATCAGAATCTTTCAAAATTGCTTTAGAAAAAAGTAGATCCAGAGATTTATTTAAAAAGAATACTGGTGTTGGTCCTCATCGAGATGACATTTCTTTTTATATAAATGGTATGGATGCTAGTTTCGGAAGTCAAGGTCAACATCGTAGTCTCGTCCTCTCTATAAAATTAGCAGAAATCGAATTAATGGAAAGCATTACTACAGAATCTCCAATATTACTGCTTGACGATGTT
>NZ_JBBJZX010000225.1:0-366 GCF_038148935.1 Streptococcus pseudopneumoniae
ACTTTTTTAATCTCTGAATAGGTGGTCATTTCTGGTAGATTTGTTACACGACGACCATCTGCCCCAAAGTAATACCTGTTTGGTAAGTTTTGGAAATTCTTTATAACAGCTTTAGGATCAATTTCCTGTCCTTGATCTTTATTATCTATTAAAGCCAACATTGTATTGGAAACGTAATCCCCATATTTATTAGAAAACTTTTTAAACTCTGGCTTGATGTACCAAGCATTTTTTTCAACAATGACTCCATCTTTTCTATAAATAAAATGATAATCATACCCATCAGACAAAGTAACAATATTTGTGATAATTGTATCATCCGCTTGAGATTGTTCAACCTGACTTGGGAGTTTGGTTAACATATAA
>NZ_JBBJZX010000226.1:0-364 GCF_038148935.1 Streptococcus pseudopneumoniae
GCTGTTTTCTGGCACTTCAATTTGATATTGGATTGCTGCATCCTCATTTGAAGAACTTGTAACACTAATCAAATCACTAGTATTTTCAGTTTTTTCATAGGGTATTGGAGAAAAATAATCAAAATTGACGTTAGCAAGTTGATTTAAAAACGAGGATTGATTATCCAAGGTATGTTCATTGAACTTGGCATCATTGTAAACAGATTGACTAGCAAAGGCAATCGGAAGAGAGAACTGATTTTCATATAGGGTAAGATTATCTTTTTGATAGATATCTTTAAAACCATACTTATCAATAGGACTGTCTGAGATATTGTACTGGATACCAAATAAACTATCAGCCAAAATACTATTATTTGCATAG
>NZ_JBBJZX010000227.1:0-364 GCF_038148935.1 Streptococcus pseudopneumoniae
ACTGTTTTCGGGAACCTCAATTTGATACTGGATTGCTGCATCCTCATTTGAAGAACTTGTAACACTAATCAAATCATTAGTATTTTCTGTTTTGTCATAAGGAATTGGAGAAAAATAATCAAAATCGACGTTAGCAAGTTGATTTAAAAACGAGGATTGATTATCCAAAGTGTGTTCATTGAACTTGACATCATTGTAAACAGATTGACTAGCAAATGCAATTGGAAGAGAGAATTGATTTTCATATAGGGTAAGATTATCTTTTTGATATACATCTTGGAAACCATACTTATCAATAGGGTTTTCTGAGATATTATACTGGATGCCAAATAAACTATCAGCCAAAATACTATTATTGGCATAA
>NZ_JBBJZX010000228.1:0-360 GCF_038148935.1 Streptococcus pseudopneumoniae
ATATTTAGGTGTTGCTGGCATTTGAGGTTTAGCTGGCTGTTCAGGTATTGCTGGAGTTGCTGGCTCTACCGGTTGTGCTGGTTGAGTCGGTTCAACCGGTGTTGGAGTTGGCATCTCAACTTTGCGGAAGATATGTCTGATATTTCCATTTGAATCTGTCACAGTCTTCACATATTCGTAACCTGGAATTGTTCCCGGTTCTTTAGAACCTGGCTCAGTTGGTTTCAATGGATTTCCATTCTCATCTGTCCAAGTAGTTGTATTTTGCTTACCTGGATTTGGTTGAGGGGCTGGTGGTGTTACTTTTTCATAAACATGAACAGTATCTCCATTTGACAGTTTCTTCGTTTCTACGAATCT
>NZ_JBBJZX010000229.1:0-342 GCF_038148935.1 Streptococcus pseudopneumoniae
ACTTTTTTAATCTCTGAATAGGTTGTCATTGCTGGGATATTAACCACACGATGTCCATTTTCATCAAAGTAGTAGCGATTTGGTAAGTTTTGGAAGTTCTGTACAACTGCCTTAGGATCAATTTCTTGTCCTTCTTCTTTATTATCCACTAAAGCTAAGGTAGTATTTGCAACCTCATCCCCATATTTGTTAGAAAACTTCTTGAACTCTGGTCTGATATACCAAGTGTTTTTTTCAATAATAACATCGTCACCTTTAGCATTTAGCAAATATTCTTGCCCATCTCCAAGTTTGACAATATCATGAATATTGTATCCAGCATCTTTTCTATTTGCTAGATAG
>NZ_JBBJZX010000230.1:0-340 GCF_038148935.1 Streptococcus pseudopneumoniae
ATGATGGATTTTGTCCGATAGAGGATAGCTTCCTCTACCTAAATAGGAGATTTTAACTTTGATTTAACAGAGATAGAATCATAATAAGAATGATACAGCAAACTGAAGCTAGAATAGTAGACCTTGTTTTCTAAAATATTGTTAAAAATTAGTTTGAATTTCTCAACTAATTTTATTCAGTTACTACTTTATTATGCTATAAAAAATCAAACGCTCCCTTCTCATGATGGCAAAAACAAGCATGTAATAAAAAATTAATAATTCTGACATTTTAAGATATAGAGCTTGCAATCATTGATAAAATCAGCTACCATGAGTAAGTAAGTAAGTAAGTAAGTAA
>NZ_JBBJZX010000231.1:0-329 GCF_038148935.1 Streptococcus pseudopneumoniae
TGCTTCTATCTATTTATTCGGAAAAGAAAGTGAAAAGTTCAAACTTTCCTAACAAAAAAGATAGCTAATCTCTTTTCCATCAAGAAATTTAGCTATCTTTTTTAGGTTGTTTTAAGACTGCATAACGCGTACAGATTTCTCACTTATGTTCTTTCAACAGTGCCTCAAACTCAGCCACAGTCATACCCAGCTGTTGGCTGGCAAATTCAGTGCTTAATACATGTTGGCGAACTAGATTTGCTAACATTGCGAAACCGCCTTCAGCTCTCCCACGCTCCAAGCCCTTTTCTTCAGCTTGTTCCAAGGCATAGTCCTGTGCTAACAAGGCT
>NZ_JBBJZX010000232.1:0-324 GCF_038148935.1 Streptococcus pseudopneumoniae
AAACTTTGTCAACTACTTTTTTTAAACTTTTTACAAATTTTTTCAATTCGGTAACTTCTCTGAAAGTTCTATAATGAAGTTAGCCACCCAGCTCTCCTAAAAATTAGATGGTTCAACTAGCTGATAGCTAGTCCTCGATTTCATTTGAAAAGAGTCTTGATGCTGTTAGGCTGGCGAGCCAAGGCTAAGATTAGCCTTGGTTTAGCTGACAAAACCGCTTCAAGGGTTCCTTTTGTCAAATGAAAGCTCGTCTAGGCATAAGAAAACACCTCTGTGTTATACCTGTTGTTCCACCACAAACACAAGAAAGGCACAGAGATGAAT
>NZ_JBBJZX010000233.1:0-323 GCF_038148935.1 Streptococcus pseudopneumoniae
TGTTCATTATAAGTGTAGAGTTCTTTGGTATGAAATAAAATATCGGATATTTTATGGCAACTCTTATATATAATATTTGAGTATTTACTAAAATTATTAGAAATTTGAGAATGAATTTCATATGCCAATTTGTCACTACGTTTGGATGAGTCTACTCTAAAGAGACAAACATATTGATCAACCTGGCTTTCCATCTTGAACAAACTTATCAGCTTATAAGAAGGTTGTGAAATCCTTTGAAGTTCTCTTTTTAGTTGAGAAGTCCATGATGGAGTTTCTGCAGAATAATCTTCTTCATTAAGATTGATTGTTAAAACTGCAAG
>NZ_JBBJZX010000234.1:0-316 GCF_038148935.1 Streptococcus pseudopneumoniae
TAACATCCGCCAGGCTGCACACGATATCGTCATGTCTAAATCATTTGACAATGGTATGGTCTGTGCCTCAGAGCAAGCGGTTATCATTGACAAAGAAATTTACGATGAATTTGTAGCAGAGTTCAAATCATATCACACTTATTTTGTAAACAAAAAAGAAAAAGCGCTTCTTGAAGAATTCTGTTTCGGCGTGAAAGCAAACAGCAAAAACTGTGCTGGTGCGAAATTGAACGCTGACATCGTTGGTAAACCAGCAACTTGGATTGCAGAGCAAGCAGGATTTACAGTTCCAGAAGGAACAAACATTCTTGCTGCT
>NZ_JBBJZX010000235.1:0-316 GCF_038148935.1 Streptococcus pseudopneumoniae
TGCAGCAAGAATGTTTGTTCCTTCTGGAACTGTAAATCCTGCTTGTTCTGCAATCCAAGTTGCTGGTTTACCAACGATGTCAGCGTTCAATTTTGCACCAGCACAGTTTTTGCTGTTTGCTTTCACGCCGAAGCAGAACTCTTCAAGAAGTGCTTTTTCTTTTTTGTTTACAAAGTAAGTGTGGTAAGATTTGAACTCTGCTACAAATTCATCGTAAATTTCTTTATCAATGATAACCGCTTGCTCTGAGGCACAGACCATACCGTTGTCAAATGATTTAGACATGACGATATCGTGTGCAGCTTGGCGAATGTTT
>NZ_JBBJZX010000236.1:0-312 GCF_038148935.1 Streptococcus pseudopneumoniae
GGTTACCTCACCGACTTCGGGTGTTACAAACTCTCGTGGTGTGACGGGCGGTGTGTACAAGGCCCGGGAACGTATTCACCGCGGCGTGCTGATCCGCGATTACTAGCGATTCCGACTTCATGTAGGCGAGTTGCAGCCTACAATCCGAACTGAGACTGGCTTTAAGAGATTAGCTTGCCGTCACCGGCTTGCGACTCGTTGTACCAGCCATTGTAGCACGTGTGTAGCCCAGGTCATAAGGGGCATGATGATTTGACGTCATCCCCACCTTCCTCCGGTTTATTACCGGCAGTCTCGCTAGAGTGCCCAACT
>NZ_JBBJZX010000237.1:0-305 GCF_038148935.1 Streptococcus pseudopneumoniae
CTACCTTCCATCCCTAAAGAAGCTAAAAAAGGCCGTTCCTATGAGGATTTCCAAAACTATTTAGCACTGAATCAACTAGACTCTTGGCTGGAAATGGATACGGTTATGGGTAGAATGGGAGGTAAAGTCCTACTCACCTTCAATCTATCTTTCTGTAACTTTATCTTCGCTAGACTTCTGGATAATAAAACTGCCCTTGAGGTTACCAAACACCTTTATGACATCAAGAACACTCTTCACCAAGCTGACAAAGATTTATCCCAACTCTTCCCTGTCATTCTTACCGATAATGGTGGAGAGTTTGC
>NZ_JBBJZX010000238.1:0-299 GCF_038148935.1 Streptococcus pseudopneumoniae
TTCCCTGTCTTTTCAAAGTCAGAACCAAACTTGACCTTGAGTTGTTCCATGCTGTGAGCCGTGATTTTTTCATACTGCATTCTAGCTGGGACATTATTGACCTGACCATAGTCTTGATGCCACTTGGCCAACAAATCGTTTACCGCTCCGCGAACACTTGAATTGCTGGGATCTTCTACTTGGAGAAAGCTATCACTACTTGCCAAACCAGGCAAATCAATACTATAAGTCATCGGAGCACGATCGACCGCAAGAAGAGTGGGATTATTCTCTAACAAGGTCTCATCCACTACGAGAAG
>NZ_JBBJZX010000239.1:0-298 GCF_038148935.1 Streptococcus pseudopneumoniae
GCGAGAAGGTGATACCCACCAGAGCTACAAACATATCGCACCTGTTTACGCAATAGCTATTGTGGATAGTAACTACTTCTCAGATGACTTGGCTTTTCATAGCTTTAGCATGCGCGAGGACACGACAGGTGAAGTTTTAACAATTACAAACAATGGACAGGAAAACCATCTAGTAAAGATGGCATTCTTAGAACTAAAAAAGTACAGAGAAACCAGCAAAGACAAGGTTCGCAAGCCGTGGTTGGAGTTTTTCGGGAACAAGCCCTTTACTCAACAACCCGAGCGAGCCATCAGCCAA
>NZ_JBBJZX010000240.1:0-297 GCF_038148935.1 Streptococcus pseudopneumoniae
GGATTTATAAAATCAGTCCGCAGGCTGATGAAAAGGAAGATGAACTTGTGTTACACTATCAAAATCAGGTATCTTATCAAGGATACACATTTTCCTTTGGACTTCCATTAGAAGGTGAATCAATTCAGCGAATACCTGTTTCACGGGAAACATCCATACACATTCGTCATCGAAAACCAGGAGATTTTTTGATTCAAAATGGGCATAGAAAAAAACTCAGACGTCTATTTATTGATTTGAAAATCCCTATGGAAAAGCGGAAATCTGCTCTGATTATTGAGCAATTTGGTGAAATTG
>NZ_JBBJZX010000241.1:0-297 GCF_038148935.1 Streptococcus pseudopneumoniae
TAATTTCACCAAATTGCTCAATAATCAGAGCTGATTTTCGCTTTTCCATAGGGATTTTCAAATCGATAAATAGACGTCTGAGTTTTTTTCTATGCCCATTTTGAATCAAAACATCTCCTGTTTTTCGATGACGAATGTGTATGGATGTTTCCCGTGAAACAGGTACCTGCTGAATTAATTCACCTTCTAAAGGAAGTCCAAAGGAAAATAAATATCCCTGATAAGTTACCTGATTTTGATAGTATAACACAAATTCATCTTCCTTTTCATCAGCCTGCGGACTGATTTTACAAATCT
>NZ_JBBJZX010000242.1:0-291 GCF_038148935.1 Streptococcus pseudopneumoniae
ATTATTGGTAAGAATTTTGCCAAAGAGTTTTACGGTACCATGACAGATATTCAGGAAAAGGACAAACATACTCAGCGATTTTATTCTCCTCATAAGTCATTTTTGGTAAATATAGGCAATATTAGAGAGATTGATCGAAAAAACCTAGAAATTGTTTTCTATGAAGATCATCGTTGTCCTATTTCAAGATTAAAAATTAGAAAATTAAAAGATATTTTAGAGAAAAAATCTAAAAAGTGATTGACAATTAGTAAGAAATTGATATAATGGTTATATCTGCTACAGATAGAA
>NZ_JBBJZX010000243.1:0-289 GCF_038148935.1 Streptococcus pseudopneumoniae
GCAAATCTTCACAACCAAGATTGAATCTGTTGTATCTAGCTCAACCTTCCTACAAGCTTATCAAGGTGAAATTGGAGGTTTCACCTTGGGTCAGTTTGACAATGGAGGTGGTCGCTGGATTTCTGGAGTAAACCAATTCTCAGTTGGTATGGGGAATGGTGCTGGTTATGGCACTAAGACAGCTTTCTGGGCTAATTGGGGCGATAACTGGAACCAAGCTGGACCGAACTCCTGGCATGTGGACACAGATGGGCAGATGTATTGTAAGAATACAGTTAGTTTTTATGGG
>NZ_JBBJZX010000244.1:0-289 GCF_038148935.1 Streptococcus pseudopneumoniae
ACAAATCTTCACAACCAAGATTGAATCTGTTGTATCTAGCTCAACCTTCTTACAAGCCTATCAGGGTGAAATTGGAGGTTTCACTTTGGGGCAATTTGATAATGGAGGCGGTCGCTGGATTTCTGGTGTTAATCAATTCTCTGTCGGTATGGGGAATGGAGCTGGTTATGGTACTAAGACAGCTTTCTGGGCGAATTGGGGCGATAACTGGAACCAAGCAGGGCCGAACTCTTGGCATGTGGACACAGATGGGCAGATGTATTGTAAGAATACAGTTAGCTTCTATGGT
>NZ_JBBJZX010000245.1:0-287 GCF_038148935.1 Streptococcus pseudopneumoniae
GTTGAAATAAGTTTAAATGCTTCATCTCAAATGGACGGAATTGCTAAAGAATGGGGCTTTGCTTCTCGAAGTGCATATAATCGAGATATCCCAGCTATGGAATCTTTCTCAACATATATTGGAAATCAATTTACTCGTACTGAGAAACTAGAGACTCAGACAGGAAATGACAGTATGAAATTCAACTACAATGGAATCTCTCAATTTTCATCTGTTCGAAATCGTTCAGCAAGCTCTACTTTGGATAAACTTGGGTTTAAATCCTCTGGGACTAATCTCAATCTCCG
>NZ_JBBJZX010000246.1:0-286 GCF_038148935.1 Streptococcus pseudopneumoniae
CGCTTGACTCATACCATCCTTTAATTCGACCATCTTATCAAATAAAGCTTTAGTATAGGTCTCGGTTACATTGGTAGAAACACTCTGCTTTAATTGTGTCATTGCAGAATCACTCATCTTGCTGGCAATAAAACTATGACCACTTGAAGTCTGATAATCGATTTGCATTTGCTCTGGGTAATCCGTTAAAATAGAAGCTGCTTTTTCAGACAAGTCACTTGGCAAAGTGACTACCATATAATAACCACCGTATTCTAGACCCTTCTTACCTTCTTCTTCATCTACA
>NZ_JBBJZX010000247.1:0-286 GCF_038148935.1 Streptococcus pseudopneumoniae
TGCTTGACTCATGCCATCCTTTAAATCAATCATTTTGTTAAATAAGGCTTTAGTATAGGTCTCAGTTACATTTGTAGAAACATTCTGCTTCAATTGTGTCATCGCAGAATCGCTCATCTTGCTGGCAATAAAGCTATGACCACTTGAAGTCTGATAATCAATTTGCATTTGCTCTGGATGATCCGTTAAAATAGAAGCTGCTTTTTCAGATAAATCACTGGGTAAAGTCACTACCATATAGTAATCTCCATCTTCCAATCCCTTCTTTCCTTCATCTTCATCCACG
>NZ_JBBJZX010000248.1:0-282 GCF_038148935.1 Streptococcus pseudopneumoniae
CTTGGAATTGAGAGGAGTTCCTTCACGAGCTTCTACAAGAGTTTGTTCGTATTGTTTTTGAGCTTGTTTAGCTAGGTAGAAAATCTTCTTATAGCCACAGTTTTGTCTTCTTTTAGGGCAGCCGTTACAGACAAAGGGAGCTTTGTCGAGTAAAGGACAAGAAAGGTTATCACATGTGGATTCTCTAACTTGTCTGTTTCGTTTGACTTCTTTAGAAACAGTGGTTGGGTCTTTTAGAATGGATTGTCCAATAGCTTTGAAGGTTTCACCGCGCTCTAAGCC
>NZ_JBBJZX010000249.1:0-282 GCF_038148935.1 Streptococcus pseudopneumoniae
TTTGGAATTGAGGGGAGTTCCTTCACGAGATTCAACAAGAGTTTGTTCGTACTGCTTTTGAGCTTGTTTAGCGAGATAGAAGATCTTCTTATAGCCACAATTCTGTCTTCTTTTAGGACATCCATTACAGACAAAGGGAGCTTTGTCGAGTAGAGGGCAAGGAAGGTTATAGCATGTAGATTCTCTAACTTGTCTGTTTCGTTTCACTTCTTTGGAAACAGTAGTTGGGTCTTTTAGAATGGATTGTCCGATAGTTTTGAAGGTTTCACCGCGCTCTAAGCC
>NZ_JBBJZX010000250.1:0-280 GCF_038148935.1 Streptococcus pseudopneumoniae
CTGTAAATGGAATTGCAATGGCTCCTTATATGATATCAGTTGCTCTCTTTGTTGCAGCAATATCAACGAATATGATCTTTGCGAAGTTGCCTTCAGGACGTCATCCAGAGAGCCGTTGGGCTTGGTTGAAATC
Source organism: Streptococcus pseudopneumoniae (assembly GCF_038148935.1). GTDB lineage: Bacteria > Bacillota > Bacilli > Lactobacillales > Streptococcaceae > Streptococcus > Streptococcus pseudopneumoniae_U. Next base: position 134 of record NZ_JBBJZX010000250.1, read on the forward strand.
TCGAGCAGAAATAAATGGTATTATAGCTGTTTTAGCAGGAATTTTGGTATATGGAGGAGTTCATCTTATTGGTTTAACTGCAAATCATGAGATGAGAACATTTATTCTCATTATCCTAACAAGTTTAGTATTCATGTCCATGGTGAC
>NZ_JBBJZX010000251.1:0-279 GCF_038148935.1 Streptococcus pseudopneumoniae
AAAGAAGAGGAGGGAAGACTACAGCATTTATTCAGAACTAGGTTATTCATCTAGTGAGTATTATCGGATATTGAACAAAGCTCTATTAGAGTTTGCAGAGTCCTATCAAGCAAGCAACCTTTTAGTCTACAAGTGATTTCTGGGAAAATCTTGGGAAAAATCTGGGAAAATCTTGGGAAAAATCTGGGAAAATCTTGGGAGAATTGGAGCGAAAAAAGGTGCTAAAATAGTATTATCCAATGATTGGGAACACACAGTCATGAGGACTCCTAAAAATAC
>NZ_JBBJZX010000252.1:0-278 GCF_038148935.1 Streptococcus pseudopneumoniae
TGAATAGGGTTTTAGGTTAGTTTTTAGAACTTATGTTGGAGTAATTTAGAAGACTGACAGACGTCTTCTGCAGGTATTTTAGAAATGCCGAGAAGCTTAGGAATTTCTTCTCCATAAGTAAAGGCAAAGAGTTCATAAGCTGACTTTCCATTCAAAGCAGCACGTTTGACGCTGTTGACATGAGAGCAGACGAGATTGATGTCCTCTTGAGTTAAATTGTCAAAAGAAGTTCCTTTAGGTAGAATGTCGCGAATCAGCGTGTGATTTTTCTCAATTCT
>NZ_JBBJZX010000253.1:0-277 GCF_038148935.1 Streptococcus pseudopneumoniae
TTCCTGGGTAAAGGGTTTGTTGCCGAAAAACTCCAACCAGGGTTTGCGAACCTCGTCTTTGCTGGTTTCTCTGTATTTTTTCAGTTCCAAGAATGCCATCTTGACCAGATGATTTTCCTGTCCATTGTTTGTGATGGTTAAGGCTTCACCTGTCGTGTCCTCTCGCATGCTAAAGCTATGAAAAGCCAAGTCATCTGAGAAATAATTGCTGTCCACAATTGCGATAGCATATACTGGTGCGATGTGTTTATAGCTCTGATGAGTATCACTTTCTCGT
>NZ_JBBJZX010000254.1:0-275 GCF_038148935.1 Streptococcus pseudopneumoniae
ATCTAGCCAACTAGCTGACAAATCTAGTCAGTTAATTTCAGGTGCTTCTCAATTAGAAAGTGGAGCTAATAAATTGGCAGATGGATCTGGGAAACTTGCAGAAGGTGGAACAAAGTTAACTTCCGGATTGGAAGGTCTACAGACAGGACTTGCTTCTTTGGGACAAGGATTAGGTAATGCTAGTGATCAACTCAAATCAGCATCTACGGAATCTCAAAATGCAGAGATTTTGTCACATCCTCTCAGTCTCTCCAAAACTGACAATGACCAAGTTA
>NZ_JBBJZX010000255.1:0-275 GCF_038148935.1 Streptococcus pseudopneumoniae
CTCTAGCCAACTAGTTGACAAATCCAGTCAGTTACTTTCAGGTGCTTCTCAATTAGAAAGTGGAGCTAATAAATTGGCAGATGGAGCTGGGAAACTAGCAGAAGGTGGAACAAAGTTAACTTCTGGATTGGAAGGTTTACAGATAGGAGTTGCTTCTTTGGGACAAGGATTAGGTAATGCTAGTGATCAACTCAAGTCAGCATCAACAGAATCTAAAAATGCAGAGATTTTGTCAAATCCTCTCAGTCTATCCAAAACTGATAATGACCAAGTTC
>NZ_JBBJZX010000256.1:0-273 GCF_038148935.1 Streptococcus pseudopneumoniae
GTCGTAATCACTGGCGCATTTGGTTTTGTTGTATCGGTTGCTTCTTTTGGTGCTGAAGCGTCTGATTCGTTTCCTGATGCGTCTGTTGCTTTGGCTGTCACATTTCCTGCTGGGATATTCTTCGTAACTGTTATTGTTGCTACTCCGTTGTCTCCTGCTGTGCCTTCACCTAGCTCATTGTTATCTTTATCGTATAACTTAACTGTTGAGCCTGGCTCTGCTGTTACGCTCACGGTTACTGGGCTATTCGTATTCCCTTTGCCTGTTAACTCT
>NZ_JBBJZX010000257.1:0-267 GCF_038148935.1 Streptococcus pseudopneumoniae
CGTGTCCCGCCGTACTCAGGATACTGCTAGGTACAAAGACTATTTTAAATACGAGGCTATTACTCTCTTTGGCTGATCTTCCCAAATCATTCTTCTATAATCTTTGAGTCCACATTGCAGTCCTACAACCCCGAAGAGTAAACTCTTCGGTTTGCCCTCCTGCCGTTTCGCTCGCCGCTACTAAGGCAATCGCTTTTGCTTTCTCTTCCTGCAGCTACTTAGATGTTTCAGTTCACTGCGTCTTCCTCCTCACATCCTTAACAGATG
>NZ_JBBJZX010000258.1:0-264 GCF_038148935.1 Streptococcus pseudopneumoniae
AAATCGTTACAAGAGACTGGAACTAAAGTTCCTAGTCTCTTGACGGCAATCGCTATATGGCGAATTGCCTAAACGCTTTACTAATTCACCTAACCAAATAATATCGATTTGGTTAGGCTCATGTCGTAATCTTTTAATCACTTTATTGTAAAGTAGTCTAAGTAACTAACGCCAAATCCTATTCAGACTTCGGCTAGGCGCTTCACTAGTTTTAGAACATAAATATGATCGATTTATATCCTAAAACGTCGTAATCTTCAAGTT
>NZ_JBBJZX010000259.1:0-259 GCF_038148935.1 Streptococcus pseudopneumoniae
CCTACGTCGAAATCTAGAAGAACGTGCAGGCTGGACTCGTGAAGACCTCAAGGCTCTACGCCAACGCCATCGTACAGTAGCTGACAAGCAAAATTCTATGGCTAATATGATGGGCATGCCCCAGACTCCAAGCGGTGGTCTCGAGGACTATACTCATGATTTGACAGAGCAAGCTCGTTCTGGCAAGTTAGAGCCAGTCATTGGTCGGGACAAGGAAATCTCGCGTATGATTCAAATTTTGAGCCGGAAGACTAAGAAT
>NZ_JBBJZX010000260.1:0-259 GCF_038148935.1 Streptococcus pseudopneumoniae
GTTCTTGGTCTTTCGACTCAAGATTTGAATCATACGCGAGATTTCCTTGTCCCGACCGATGACTGGTTCTAACTTGCCAGAACGCGCTTGCTCTGTCAAATCATGCGTATAGTCCTCGAGACCACCACTAGGAGTCTGCGGCATGCCCATCATATTGGCCATAGAATTTTGCTTGTCAGCTACTGTACGATGGCGTTGGCGTAAAGCCTTGAGATCTTCACGAGTCCAGCCTGCACGTTCTTCTAGATTTCGACGAAGA
>NZ_JBBJZX010000261.1:0-258 GCF_038148935.1 Streptococcus pseudopneumoniae
ATTGGAGCCAGTTGATAATTTTTCAATACCAGATACTAATTCTGGAGTTTTTTCAACTAATTGACCAACTCCTGCTGTCAAGCTAGAAGATTTTTGTGTCAAGGCAGTTGAGCCTGAAACTAGTTGATCCAAACTACCTGTCAAGGTGGAATTCTTTTCACTTAGTTGACTTGCGCCTTGAGAAACTTTATCAACACCTGCAGTATATGCATTTACACCCGATGTAATCGACTGACTGGCAGGAACTAATTTGCTAGC
>NZ_JBBJZX010000262.1:0-258 GCF_038148935.1 Streptococcus pseudopneumoniae
GTTAGAGCCAGTTGATAATTTTTCAATCCCAGACACTAATTCTGGAGTTTTTTCAACTAATTGACCAACTCCTGCTGTCAAGTTAGAAGATTTTTGTGTCAAGGTGTTTGAGCCTGAAACTAGTTGATCCAAACTACCTGTCAAGGTGGCATTTTTTTCACTTAGTTGACTTGCGCCCTGAGAAACTTTATCAACACCTGTAGTATATGTATTTACACCTGATGCAATCGACTGACTAGCAGGAACTAATTTACTAGT
>NZ_JBBJZX010000263.1:0-257 GCF_038148935.1 Streptococcus pseudopneumoniae
GAAGAAAAGGAGGGAAGACTATAGCATTTATTCAGAACTAGGCTATTCATCTAGTGAGTATTATCGGATATTAAACAAAGCTCTATTAGAGTTTGCGGAGTCCTATCAAGCTAGCAACCTTTTAGTCTACAAGTGATTTCTGGAAAAATCTTGGGAAAAATCTGGGAAAATCTTGGGAGAATTGGAACGGAAAAAGGTGCTAAAATAGTATTATCCAATGATTGGCAACGAACAGTCATGAGGACTCCTAAAAATAT
>NZ_JBBJZX010000264.1:0-256 GCF_038148935.1 Streptococcus pseudopneumoniae
TTCAGACTCGGTTTCCCTACGGCTCCGTCTCTTCAACTTAACCTCGCATCATAACGTAACTCGCCGGTTCATTCTACAAAAGGCACGCTCTCACCCATTAACGGGCTCGAACTTGTTGTAGGCACACGGTTTCAGGTTCTATTTCACTCCCCTCCCGGGGTGCTTTTCACCTTTCCCTCACGGTACTGGTTCACTATCGGTCACTAGGGAGTATTTAGGGTTGGGAGATGGTCCTCCCAGATTCCGACGGGATTTC
>NZ_JBBJZX010000265.1:0-256 GCF_038148935.1 Streptococcus pseudopneumoniae
AGAGTTAACAGGCAAACCAGGAACTAAGGTAGAAATACCAGTCACACCTGCTACTAATGGAGATTCTGGTCAAGATACACTTGCACCAACAACTCCAATTCCAGATGCAGTTACTCCGAATGCAAATCATGAAGATACTACAGATGTTAGTGATAGTGATAATGAAACTAAGTCAAATGATTCTCAAAATGTATTACCAAATACAGGAACAGAATCAAATGCGACTCTTGCATCTCTAGGACTTCTTGGTATGCTA
>NZ_JBBJZX010000266.1:0-255 GCF_038148935.1 Streptococcus pseudopneumoniae
AAATGGCGCGAGACGGAATCGAACCGCCGACACATGGAGCTTCAATCCATTGCTCTACCAACTGAGCTACCGAGCCTTATTGCGGGAGCAGGATTTGAACCTACGACCTTCGGGTTATGAGCCCGACGAGCTACCGAGCTGCTCCATCCCGCGTTAATATAAAAGGAGGATGTGGGATTCGAACCCACGCACGCTTTTACACGCCTGACGGTTTTCAAGACCGTTCCCTTCAGCCGGACTTGGGTAATCCTCCAA
>NZ_JBBJZX010000267.1:0-255 GCF_038148935.1 Streptococcus pseudopneumoniae
GCGGTCTCGGACTTGCTCTTAGAAAGAAAAAAGAAGACTAAAAATTTAGTCAAAATATGAATGCTTCATTGTTAAGTGGACAATGAATAAAAAGATTAAACAACAGCCGTGCTCCTCGTTTTAAAAGAGGTGTAAGGCTGTTGTTTTGTTTTAGAAAAAGTAGAAACTTGTACCAAAATACTCACACTCAATAAACATCAAAGAGAAAGCTAGACGCAGATAGCTCAAAACACTATTTTGATGTTGTAGATAAAA
>NZ_JBBJZX010000268.1:0-247 GCF_038148935.1 Streptococcus pseudopneumoniae
TACTTTTTTACGCAAAGTATCCGCATCATCAGCTAAATAAATACCATTATTAAGGGATTTAGACATTTTAGCATTTCCATCTAAACCAGGTAAACGACCCGCTCTCTCATTTTCTGGATAAATACCTTCCGGTTCTACCAAGACATCACAGTTATATGCATTGTTAAAAGAACGAACAATTTCACGAGTTTGCTCAATCATTGGCTTCTGATCTGTCCCAACAGGAACATAATCAGCTTTGAAAGCT
>NZ_JBBJZX010000269.1:0-247 GCF_038148935.1 Streptococcus pseudopneumoniae
CACTTTTTTACGCAAAGTATCCGCATCATCAGCTAAATAAATACCATTATTGAGTGATTTAGACATTTTAGCATTTCCATCTAAACCAGGCAAACGCCCTGCTCTCTCATTTTCTGGATAAATACCTTCCGGCTCTACCAAGACATCACAGTTATATGCATTATTAAAAGAACGAACAATTTCACGAGTTTGCTCAATCATTGGTTTCTGATCTGTCCCAACAGGAACATAATTAGCCTTAAAAGCA
>NZ_JBBJZX010000270.1:0-247 GCF_038148935.1 Streptococcus pseudopneumoniae
GGTTTAGAGCGCAGTGAAACCTTCAAAGCTATTGGACAATCCATTCTAAAAGACTCGACTACTGTTTCTAAAGAAGTCAAACGAAACAGACAAGTCCGAGAGTCTACATGCCATAACCTTCCTTGCCCTCTACTCGACAAAGCTCCCTTTGTCTGTAACGGCTGCCCTAAAAGAAGACAGAATTGTGGCTATAAGAAGATCTTCTACCTCGCTAAGCAAGCTCAAAAACAATACGAACAAACTCTTG
>NZ_JBBJZX010000271.1:0-246 GCF_038148935.1 Streptococcus pseudopneumoniae
TTGAGCTGCCTCTGCTTCCTCTGGTGTATTCGCATTGGCTGGCTGGTTATCAATGGCATCTGTTTGCGCTTTGGCTTTCTCTTTCGCATCTGCCTTAGCTGCGTCTTTTTCACCTTGACTCAACTTATCGTTGTTGTCAATGGCTTGAAGTTTCTTAGTCAACTCATCTTGAATGGCTTGTTTTGCCTTATCTTTCCCTACTGGGTTCACCTTCTGAACATCGGCTTCCCCTGTAGCTTGAGCTGT
>NZ_JBBJZX010000272.1:0-245 GCF_038148935.1 Streptococcus pseudopneumoniae
GAAATTCTCTTCCTTCTACAAACATGGTCTTGTCGATTGATACTTGTGAATAAGCTGATAAGGATGATTTCACTTCTTTTAAATCATAAGGACTATTGTACAGTTTAAAATCAGATTCTAACCATACTTTTTTGATTGTTGGAGTCACCTCTGACTGATCATATAAAAATCGTTTGTCCGCAGCTATAAATTGATGATTTGATAGCTTAAATACCGGAATTCCTTGTTTATTTAAGCGCCACTCA
>NZ_JBBJZX010000273.1:0-245 GCF_038148935.1 Streptococcus pseudopneumoniae
AAAATTCTCTTCCTTCTACAAACATGGTCTTGTCGATTGATACTTGCGAATAAGCTGATAAGGATGATTTCACTTCTTTTAAGTCATAAGGACTATTGTACAGTTTAAAGTCAGATTCTAACCATACTTTTTTTATTATTGGAGTTACCTCTGACTGATCATATAAAAATCGTTTGTCTGCAGCAATAAATTGATGGTTGGATAACTTAAATACTGGAATTCCTTGTTTATTTAAACGCCACTCG
>NZ_JBBJZX010000274.1:0-238 GCF_038148935.1 Streptococcus pseudopneumoniae
CAAAGTTTGAATAAACTCGTGGTCATGGCTGGCAAAGATGATTGATTCTTTAAAGTTTTTCAATCCATCATTCAAGCTTGAGATAGATTCCAAGTCCAAGTGATTTGTTGGATCATCGAGGACAAGGACATTTGATTTTAAGAGCATGAGTTTTGAAAGCATGACACGAACTTTTTCTCCCCCTGACAAGACGTTGACAGGTTTGTTAACCTCATCTCCAGAGAAGAGCATACGGCCA
>NZ_JBBJZX010000275.1:0-238 GCF_038148935.1 Streptococcus pseudopneumoniae
AGGCCGTATGCTCTTCTCTGGAGATGAGGTTAACAAACCTGTAAACGTCTTGTCAGGAGGAGAAAAAGTGCGTGTTATGCTTTCAAAACTCATGCTCTTGAAATCAAATGTCCTTGTACTTGATGATCCAACCAATCACTTGGACTTGGAATCTATCTCAAGCTTGAACGATGGATTGAAAAACTTCAAAGAATCAATCATCTTTGCCAGTCATGACCACGAGTTCATTCAAACTCTA
>NZ_JBBJZX010000276.1:0-231 GCF_038148935.1 Streptococcus pseudopneumoniae
TAGCGAGCGACTCAGCTACTAGCTTGTCGATTATGTGATTATCCATGTATGTTCTCCATCTCTTTGATTTTTTGGTCTAGTTCTTGGACAGCTTTCAGCAAGTAGGGGACGAATTTTGAATAGTTGATAGACAGATAAGATGTTACTTCATCTATTTCAATTGCTTCAGGTACTACCTTCTGGGCTTCCTGCGCAATCAAACCAACCTCTTCGTGTTTCTGGTTCTCGATG
>NZ_JBBJZX010000277.1:0-231 GCF_038148935.1 Streptococcus pseudopneumoniae
CAGCGAGCGACTCAGCTACTAGCTTATCGATTGTGTTATTATCCATGTATGTTCTCCATTTCTTTGATTTTCTGGTCTAGTTCTTGGACAGCCTTCAGCAAGTAGGGTATGAATTTCGAATAGTTGATAGACAGATAAGATGTTACCTCATCTGTTTCAACTGCATGAGGGACTACCTCTTTTACTTCCTGCGCAATCAAACCAACCTCTTCATGTTTCTGGCTCTCGATA
>NZ_JBBJZX010000278.1:0-227 GCF_038148935.1 Streptococcus pseudopneumoniae
AGGAGCCAGCCGCCTAAGGTGGGATAGATGATTGGGGTGAAGTCGTAACAAGGTAGCCGTATCGGAAGGTGCGGCTGGATCACCTCCTTTCTAAGGATAAGGAACTGCGCATTGGTCTTGTTTAGTCTTGAGAGGTCTTGTGGGGCCTTAGCTCAGCTGGGAGAGCGCCTGCTTTGCACGCAGGAGGTCAGCGGTTCGATCCCGCTAGGCTCCATTGGTGAGAGATC
>NZ_JBBJZX010000279.1:0-222 GCF_038148935.1 Streptococcus pseudopneumoniae
ACGTGAAGGTGATACTCACCAGAGCTATAAACACATCGCACCAGTATACGCTATCGCAATTGTAGATAGCAATTATTTCTCAGATGACCTGGCTTTTCATAGCTTTAGCATGCGAGAGGACACTACAGGTGAGGTTTTAACCATCACCAATAACGGTCAAGAAAACCATCTGGTTAAGATGGCGTTCTTGGAATTAAAAAAATATAGAGAAACCAGCAAAGA
>NZ_JBBJZX010000280.1:0-216 GCF_038148935.1 Streptococcus pseudopneumoniae
GCCTTTTCCGTTGAAGGCTCCATTGTTGAAACCACCTGTATATTGGTCTCCATTTTGGAAGGTAATGGTACCTTGCCCATTCATTTTACCACGTACAAGACTGCCGTCGTAAACAATCGTTCCATTATCAAGCTTTAGAACACCTTTTCCGGGAATATTTAGAAAAAAGACGAGTACAGCACAGAAAACAATGGCAACTACTGCTAAAAGCTCTAA
>NZ_JBBJZX010000281.1:0-216 GCF_038148935.1 Streptococcus pseudopneumoniae
GACAAGTCAGAGTTAGAAGCGTCTAAGACAGCGTTGTCTGGCGACATCAACCAAGAAACTTCAACAGCTGGTAAGACAGAAGCAAGTAAGCAAGCTTTCGAAACAGCTAAGACTCAAGCTCAAGAAGCCTTGAAGAAAGCTGAGGAAGTGATTGCGGATGGTAATGCGACAGAATCCGAAGTAGCAGAAGCTAAGAAGAAAGCAGATGAAGCTAAG
>NZ_JBBJZX010000282.1:0-216 GCF_038148935.1 Streptococcus pseudopneumoniae
ACCTTTTCCGTTGAAGGCTCCATTGTTGAAACCACCAGTATATTGGTCTCCATTTTGGAAGGTAATGGTACCTTGACCATTCATTTTACCACGGACAAGACTGCCGTCGTAAACAATCGTTCCATTATCGAGTTTTAGAACACCTTTTCCGGGAATATTTAGAAAAAAGACGAGTACAGCACAAAAAACAATGGCAACTACTGCTAAAAGCTCGAG
>NZ_JBBJZX010000283.1:0-212 GCF_038148935.1 Streptococcus pseudopneumoniae
ATGGGATGTCGTATTCAAGTGGTGTCTGATTATCTTTGTTGCCTATATGGTAGCAGGATTTATCTTCTACTTTATTAAGCAATTCAAGAGAAAGTCATCCTAAGACACAAGGGATTCATTTTCGAGTTTAAGAAGGAGTCTGTACACTAAAGAGGCTTCTTCTTTTCTTGCTTGTTTGATAACTATCAAAAAATTAGAAGATTAAGAGAAAT
>NZ_JBBJZX010000284.1:0-211 GCF_038148935.1 Streptococcus pseudopneumoniae
CTTTCTCTTAATCTTCTATTTTTTGATAGTTATCAAAAAAGCAAGAAAAGAAGAAGTCTCATTGGTATACAGACTCCTTCTTAAACTCGAAAATGAATCTCTTGTGTCTTAGGATGACTTTCTCTTGATTTGCTTGATAAAGTAGAAGATAAATCCTGCCACCATATAGGCAACAAAGATAATCAGACACCACTTGAATACGACATCCCAA
>NZ_JBBJZX010000285.1:0-208 GCF_038148935.1 Streptococcus pseudopneumoniae
GACTTGAAACTGACAAGCATTGACCCGAAGACGTTGTTGACTGATGTGACTCCACAAAACCAAGTCCAATTTCTGACCCGAAGACAAACTCGCACCGCAGATTTCTTCTAAGCAAGCAATCTCCTGTTTTCTCTCTGGTTTCTGCATGTGGCCTTCCCATTCCTGACTGGACCAGACCTTGCGGAAAAGACAGAAATAGAAATAGCGT
>NZ_JBBJZX010000286.1:0-208 GCF_038148935.1 Streptococcus pseudopneumoniae
TCGCTATTTCTATTTCTGTCTTTTCCGTAAGGTCTGGTCCAGTCAGGAATGGGAAGGCCATATGCAGAAACCAGAGAGAAAACAGGAGATTGCTACACTAGAAGAAATCTGCGGTGCAAGCTTGTCTTCGGGGCAGAAGTTAGACTTGGTCCTCTGGGCTCACATCAGTCAACAACGTCTCCGGGTCAATGCCTGTCAGTTTCAAGTG
>NZ_JBBJZX010000287.1:0-205 GCF_038148935.1 Streptococcus pseudopneumoniae
AACTTGATGATGAATATTTCCTGTCATAGAGATTGTTTGTCGTAATCCCGAAACTGAATAACTCATTGGTAACCAGGGATTAATAGCTCTAAAGAAATCATTTGTCAAGGCAAGTGGATAAGTACCTGCACTTGATGCTAACTGTAATAAAAGCAAGATAAGAGAAAAGAAAGCTCCTATACGACTATTCCATGTTGTTAAAGCG
>NZ_JBBJZX010000288.1:0-205 GCF_038148935.1 Streptococcus pseudopneumoniae
GACTTGATGATGAATATTTCCTGTCATAGAGATGGTTTGTCGTAATCCCGAAACTGAATAACTCATTGGTAACCAAGGACTAATAGCTCTAAAGAAAGCATTTGTCAAAGCAAGTGGGTAAGTACCTGCACTTGATGCTAACTGTAATAAAAGCAAAATAAGAGAAAAGAAAGCTCCTATACGGCTATTCCATGTTGTTAAAGCA
>NZ_JBBJZX010000289.1:0-205 GCF_038148935.1 Streptococcus pseudopneumoniae
TGTAATAGCACCAGCTTGGATATGTTCAGCAGTAACAGAACCAGCGGCCATCTTCCTAGCTGTTACAGCACCATCTACCAACATATCTGACTGTACTCGAACATGCGGAGCGATGATATCCACGCCTCTCGGACTTGCGGAAATGGTAGAGGCTAACTGCTCACCAGTCAAAGTAGTAGAGCCAATGGTCACACCTTCCGATGTC
>NZ_JBBJZX010000290.1:0-205 GCF_038148935.1 Streptococcus pseudopneumoniae
CGTGATGGCACCTGCTTGGATATGGTCAGCAGTGACAGAACCAGCAGCCATTTTTCTAGCTGTTACAGCACCATCAACAATCATGTCGGATTTCACTCGAACCCGTGGAGCGATGATATCCACCCCTCTAGGACTTGCGGAAATGGTAGAGGCTAACTGCTCGCCAGTCAAAGTAGTAGAGCCGATGGTCACTCCTTCAGGCGTA
>NZ_JBBJZX010000291.1:0-201 GCF_038148935.1 Streptococcus pseudopneumoniae
GTGAAATTAAGGATTTATACTCAGTTATTTTTATAAGAACTTATTAAAATTAATTTCTGTTATTTGTAAATTGTTTACAGAGTTGAAATTAATGTGTAGCAAAAACACAACATTTTTTGTATAATAGTATTAGTAAAAAAGGTGGTGAGATAGTGAGATTAGCTGTCAGATTAGCAATAGAAACACGAAATAGCATCGATA
>NZ_JBBJZX010000292.1:0-200 GCF_038148935.1 Streptococcus pseudopneumoniae
CGACTGCCTTCTTGAATCAAGTCCTCTACCATATCCACCTTGCCTGTTACAACTCGGGCACCCGAACTCGGGTCGCCCCCTAAAATAACTGCCTTCACTTCTGTATTGTCCAAAATCTGCTTCCACTCTGTCTGAGGAGCTACCTTGACTCCTTTTATCAAAGCTTCAAAAGCAGCCTCTACTTCATCACTCTTACTCGT